>DATAUF010000052.1:0-3124 GCA_036268405.1 Mycobacteriales bacterium | reverse complement strand
TCGGGCACTCGGCCGCTGACGGATCAGCTCGATGAAGCAACTCGGCGACATCCTGCTCGAAGACGGGCTGGTCACCCAGGACCAGCTTGCCGAGGCCTACGACGAGCACCAGCGGGTCGGCCGGGCGCTCGGCCGGGTGCTCGTCGACCAGGGTGTCCTCACCGAGAGCCAGCTCGGCGCCGCGCTCGCGCAGCAGATCGGGATGCGATTCGTCGACCTTTCGGACTTCCCGGTCGATGGTGCAGCGGTCGCCTCGGTGCCGCAGGCGGTGTGCCGGCGCTACAACGCCCTACCGATCGGCTACGAGGACGGCCGTCTGATCGTCGCGATGTCCGACCCCGCCAACGTCTTTGCGCTCGACGACCTGCGCTCGATCACCGGGATGGACGTCAAGCCGGTCGTCGCCACCAAGGCGGACGTCGTGTCGGCCATCAACCGCTACCTGCGCGCGGACTCCGAGATCGACGACCTCACGACGGCCCTCGACGACGGTGACGACGAAGATCTCGCCGACCTCAAGTCGGTGGTGGAAGACGCACCCATCGTCAAGTTCGTCAACCTGCTCATCACCCAGGCCTTCAACGACCGGGCCTCGGACATCCATCTTGAGCCCAATGAGCGTGATCTTCGGGTCCGCTTCCGCATCGACGGTGTGCTGCACGACATCATGCGCTCGCCGCGCAACATCCAGTCGGGTGTGATCAGTCGCCTGAAGATCATGGCGGACATCAACATCGCCGAGCGACGGATCCCGCAGGACGGCCGACTCTCAGTCACCATCACCGGGAAGAAGATCGACCTTCGTGTGGCCACCTTGCCGACCGTCTGGGGCGAGAAGGTCGTCATGCGTATTCTCGACAACTCCACGGCGATGCTCAAGCTGTCCGACCTGGGCTTCAGCGACCCCAACTACCAGCGCTACTCCCGCAGCTTCATCAAGCCGTACGGAATGATCCTGGTGACCGGGCCGACCGGCTCCGGCAAGTCGACAACGCTCTACGCCACGCTCAACATCGTCAGCCGGCCGGAGATCAACGTCATCACCGTCGAGGACCCGGTGGAGTACCGGATCGCCGGCATCAACCAGGTCCAGACCAACAACAAGGCCGGCCTGTCGTTCGCCAGCGCGCTGCGGTCGATCCTGCGTTCCGACCCCGATGTCGTGCTGATCGGTGAGATCCGTGACCACGAGACAGCGCAGATCGCCATCGAGGCGGCGCTGACCGGCCACCTCGTGCTCTCCAGCCTCCACACCAACGACGCGCCTTCGGCGCTGACCCGGTTGATCGAGATGGGGATGGAGCCGTTCCTCGTCAGCTCGGCGTTGGACTCCGTGCTCGCGCAGCGACTCGCGCGGCGATTGTGCGACAAGTGCAAGGAGCCCTATACCCCCGAGCCGTCGGTGCTCGAGTCCGCGCGCTTCCCGTGGCGGCCGGGGGAGGCCCTTCCGACGCTTTACCGGCCGATCGGCTGCTCCGCCTGCTCCAAGACCGGCTATCGCGGCCGGGTCGCGCTCGCCGAGGTCATGCTGATGAGCGAGGAGATCGAGCGGATGACCGTGGAACGCGCCTCCTCGACGGACGTGGCCAAGGTCGCGGTGGAGCAGGGAATGATCTCGCTGCGCCTGGACGGCATGTACAAGGCGGTCAACGGGATGACCTCGATCGAAGAGGTGCTCCGGGTCGTCGTATGACCCGCTCCAGGAGGGCGCGGCGCGCTCAAGATGGGCCGAATGGGGGCCGATGCACTCGTACAGCGGGACTAGGTGACGCGGTCAGCACTGTCGCCGGCAACTGACCGCCTACGAGGGGAAGCGGACGTGGAGACCCAGGACACTGAGGGGACGCCCTTCGCGGCGTCGACCTTGCCTCCGGTCGATTCCAGCTGGCCGGCTCCGAGCGCGCCAAGTGTCGGTCTTGCGGCGGGACTGGACCCGGCCACGGACGTCCCGACGACCGGATACGACCCCACGTACGGCGCGTACGCACCGGCGATCCCGGCTGGATCCCCAGGAGCGGCCGCCGTCACGCCGGTCGCCGCCGCGGCAGCGCCCGCCCCTCCCGCCTCCGCGCCGCCTCCCACGAACGCCGCTGCCCCACCCGTTGCGCCCCCCGCGCCAAGCGCCCCGACATTCGACTCGTTCGCTCCGGCGGTCCCTGCGGGCTCGCCAGGCGCCGCGACGCTGCCGCCGCCCCCGCCTCCTGCCGGGTTCAGCTATGACCCGACGCCGCCGTCGTCGGCGACTGCGCCGCCGTCGACCGGGTCCGGTGTCTACGCGGCGGAGCCGCCGGAGGAGTCCGCCGATGCCTCCGTCGAGAAGGACACCGCCTACGCGCGTGCGGCTCTGGAGGAGGACAGCAAGTTCGAGGCGACGCTGCTCGCCGACCTGCTCGTGGCGGTCCAGGACAGCGGCGCCTCAGACCTTCACCTGAGCTCCGGTGCCCGGCCCACGCTGCGCATCCACGGCTCTCTTGCGCCAATGGAGGACCAGCCGCTGCTCACGCCGCCGGTGATCCAGCGCATGCTCTACGCGATTCTCACCCAAAAGCAGCGCGAGCACTTCGAGGAGGAGCTCGAGCTCGACTTCGCCTACGCGCTTCCTGGCCGGGCCCGGTTCCGGGTCAACATCTACAAGCAGCGTGACTCGCTCGGCGGCGCCTTCCGAATCATTCCCTACGAGATCAAGAGTCTCGAGGACCTCGGCGTGCCGCCGAGCGTCGCGAACTTCGCGATGCTGCCGCGTGGCTTCGTGCTCGTGACCGGGCCTACCGGCTCCGGCAAGTCCACGACGCTCGCCGCGATTGTCGACCTCGCGAACCGGTCGCGCAAAGACCACATCATGACCGTCGAGGACCCGATCGAGTTCCTGCACCGTCACAAGAGCTGCCTGGTCAACCAGCGTGAGGTGGGCGAGGACACCTGGTCGTTCCAGAACGCGCTGAAACACGTGCTGCGTCAGGACCCAGACATCATCCTGGTCGGTGAGATGCGTGACCTCGAGACGATCTCCGTCGCGCTGACCGCCGCAGAAACCGGCCACCTGGTCTTTGCCACGTTGCACACCCAGGATGCCGCGCAGACGATCGACCGTGTGATCGACGTCTTCCCGCCACATCAGCAGCAG
>DATAUF010000051.1:0-12798 GCA_036268405.1 Mycobacteriales bacterium | reverse complement strand
CGGCAGACCAAGATCGTCATGCATCCGCTCCCGGGCGCGACGCGCGGTCACGGCCACCCCGCGATCGAGAATCCCGCGTCCGCGAACTTGAAGTCGATGAAGGACGCATGCGCCGGCGTACCGGCCAACCCGTGGTGTCCGGAACATCTCCACTCCGATTCCAACAGCTACGACAGCTAGCTCGTGGGTGGAATGGCGACCGGCGGGAGCAAGTCGGTGACTCCGCCGGTGCCTCGAAGCACCGTCACGCCGCGGCCCGTCGGGACCACCAGCACGCCCTGCGCAGCCGCGAGTCCCTGTCCGCCGTCGACCGCGTACAGCGACCCCGAGTACCCGGCGATCGTCGTCGACCACTCCTTCTGGCCGGTGATCGCGTCGAGTGCGACGAGGTCACCGTGGCGGTCAATCGCCAGCAGGGTGTGACCGGTCACTTCGACCGGTCTCGCGAGATGCGCCGGCATCTTGTAGGTCCAGTCGATGCGATTGGTGAGCTTGTGTTCAGCAACGATCCGAGGCCCGTCGGTGACGAAGACGGTGTTGCCGGCGGAGGTCGGCAGGAAGGAGCTGCCGAGTGCTCCGACCACCTGGCCGGTGGCGGGTGAGTGCACCAGCTTGTCGCCGAAGTCGCCTTCTCCGATGAGTCTTCCCTGCTCATACGCCAACGTGGTGAGCGAGCCGCCGTAGCAGCCGGTGGTGTAGGCCCAGTCCAGGTTTGTGCCGCTGAACCGGTACATCCGGTCGCAGCTGCCGTTCATGAACAAGTAGCCGTTCGCGAAAACCGGCATCCCCACGGCGTAGTCATCCAGCGGGGTGACGAGCTGGGTCAGGTCCGCGCCGGTGAGCAGGTCGGTCACCAACGTTCCTTGGATCACCACCCCACCGATCGCCAAGGGCGGCGCCTCCGGTGCGTCGTCGTGCGACCAGAGCACTGTGCCGGTAGCCGCCGAGACCGCGGTCGTCTCCAGAAATCCCGAGTCGACGACAAGCACCCCATCGCTCGCGGTCAGGTACTCATGCGTGTCGACCGCCGGCACGTCGACCGGCGGCCACAGCGGAAGCCCGGTCGCCGTGCTGAAACCGTAAAGCCGGGCGCCCGGCAGGATGCCGGTGTCGACGAGGACGAACACCCCGCCTGGAAGGATCACCGGAGGGGTGGCCGGCAGGCCGATGTCGGCGGTCCACAACAGCTGGTAGGGCGGGCCGACGATCTCGGCCGGGTTGTCGTCGTCGTTACGCACGTCGCCGTAGACGCCGGTCCACGAGGTTCCGAGTACGGGAACCAGCGAGCTGGGGATCCGTACCATCGGCGCGGGCGCTGGACGATTTGCCGCGGGTGGCCGCCGATCAACGCCCTGATAGGCGGTGATCACCGTGCTGTTGTCGACCAGAAGAGTGCCGTCGCCGACGACGAGCGAGGCCGACGGGATCTCCTGCGGGTCCGCCTGCGACGCGGCCGGCGGGTGCATCGTCCACAGCCGTCGTCCGGACCCGGTCGCGTAGCCGCTGACCCGGCCCAGATCGCCCGACCCGGCGATGACCGTTCGACCGGCCACGAACGGCAGGCCCGCAAGATGACGATCAAGCGTCGACCAGACGTGCGGTTCCGAGGGCAGTACGACTCCGTGCAATGCGCCGCTGGAGATCCAGTACTCGTTCTTTCCGGCATATGACGGCGTGCCGGGAACATCGCTACGCACGGTCTTGCCGGTCTTCGGCGCGACGTCGATGCCGTAAGGCGTGCCCATCACGTAGACCGCTCCGGCATGAATCGGCGGCGGCGCCTGGTTGCCCGAGGGGCAGGACGTGTCGGCGTTCGGCCCTCGGACCCGCCAAAGCGCAACGCCGGTCTTCAGCGAGTAACCCCTCGCCTCGCAGCCCGCGGCGATCGAGACAACGCCCGCGCTGATGCTCGGCATCGACTGATAGAAGAAGTTGTCATCGTGCGCAACCCACCGAATCGCACCGGTGGCTGGGTCCAAGTCAGTCATCGCCTGCTGGAGAGGATCGAGGACAACGACTGCGTCGTCGCCTGCGGCAATCGCGTCGTACGAGGATGCCGTCTCTTCGCTGATCGCCGCATGGGTCGCCCACTTCAAGGACCCGGTCACCGGGTTCCACGCCTGGACGATGCCGAGGGAGTTGGTGAACAGCGTGCCGTCGAGATAGGCGAGAGGGCTCGCCGGAGCAGAGCGGTGCAACGGCACGGGTCCCCACAGCTTGCGCCCGGTCCGCGCCGACAACGCGACGAGCTCGGCCGAGTCCTCCTGACCCGAGCCGTTCTCCGTGGGCACGCCGTAGGAGACGAACACGCGATTGCCCACGACCAGCGGGGTGGACGTCGCAGCGCGAGCGTGGAAGGTCCAGGCGCGCGTGAGATGCCGCCCGAGGCGTGAGCCATTGAACCCGAGGTGCGCGGGACCACCCTGAAAGCTGGTGTAGCCGAGCGGGTCGGGCTCGGAGCCCGCGGACTGCGCTCGGCGGTCCTGGCTCAGGGGGGTGCCGATCGCGACGGTCGGAACGACCGCCGTGACAAGCGCCGCAACAACGAAGGCGGCCGCGAGCAGCCCGAGCCGCTGTCGTGCACCACGGCCCATGCCTTGAGTGTCCGGTCGCGACGCGGCCAGGCCCATAGCGAAATGTGACTAAGTGCGGCTTCACGCCGATTTGTGACGCGCTGGATGCGAGTACGAGGATCCGGTCGATTTCGCTCACGCCTTGTGAGATGTGATCAACGGACTCAACGCAGAGCTGCGACAAATGGTCGATGCGCGCGGAGGACAGTGCGCCTCGGTGATCAGTCCGCTGTCGTTCAGGATGCGCCGGGTGCGCTCGGCAGTGCTGCTGCACCTTCGACGATTGCCGCGAGTCGTCCCGGCAGCGTGGCCACCTTGTTGTGGGTCTGGTCCACCCAGGCGAACAGCCGTCCATCAACGACGTGGATTCCTTGCAGCTTTTGGCTGACGATCATTGCTAGCAGCGAAGGGACGAGAGCGGATGTTGCGTAGGTCTGGTCATCGGCGTGGACGATGTACTTATCGTCGAACGCCTTGTCGCCCAACGCAAACTCGTTGGCCTCGTGTGGCGGCAGAAGGTGATGTTGGCGTTTGCGCGCATCGAAGTACGGCACCGACTGTGCAAGTTTCACGACGACCATCGCAAAATGCAACGTCGCAGAGGACGAGCCCGATCCGGTCGCTCCGTAGTTGGTGAAGTTGTAGTCGAACGCTGCGAACTCTAGGTCGCCATACTTGCCCGAAACGACGTGGTCCGCGTGCTGCGGATCGCCAGTCCCGAAGGGAAAGAAGTGCCACCGTTTGGTCCAGGTCTGGTCGTCGCGCTCGACATAGGTGTAGCCGTGGTCGGTCGCCCAAGCACTGAGCGCTACTGCATCGGCCTCGTGGTTTCTTAGGTTTCGCTTCAAGAAGTAATACAGAACGCCGAAGAGCGCCGCGACCACGAGGATTACGAGGATGCCGCCCCAAAGACCGAGGGTCATCATGCATCTCCTTGGACTTGGCGCGGAGGTCACAGTCCAGTTGATCGATCGGAGCTTGTCCACCGGTCCGGCGTCGCCAGCGCGGGCGACAGCGACCCGTTGTCGGCGCCACCAAGGCGAGCTCGACGAGCGAGTACGCCCAAGTCGAGATCCTGTTCTCCGACCATCCAGTGTTGAGCGACGGGCGGCGAGGCCCCACGGCCCAACATGATCTTGCGCCAGCGGCGTTGTAGTAAGGCATCTCGGGGCGGATCACCAGGTGGGTAGATCCGCGATTGCATGCGGGTTGCGCGGCGATCTTGCAGGGTCATCCGGACGCTCGCTACGGACGGAGGACTTCGTACCGGCCGACAGTCTGCGGGACAAGAGAGGCGGGCGCTGGCCAGCCGTAGCGTCGCGCTCTATCGGCGAAGACGCCGCCGACCTCCCGCCACGTGTTGAGGTGCACAATCAGCCCGGCGCCCTCGCCGAACTGAGCCGTCCCGGCGTGTCCGGAGACTCGATTACCTGAGTCACCCGGCCACCGTCGGGTCCTACAAGACCGAGCTCATCCGCCGCGGCGGACCCTGGCGCGACGTGGCCTTGGAGGCGACGGTACGAACTACCAGCGACAGAAACTGCAGGTCAACTGCCATCTGTGGATGGTGGGCGAGGGGGGAGTTGAACCCCCACGTCCTTACGGACACACGGACCTGAACCGTGCGCGTCTGCCATTCCGCCACTCGCCCGCGGGGAGCGCTCACGCTAGCACGCAGGCATCGTTGGCCCCGCCCGTTACGATCAAGCCTCAGGCCGCCCAAACGCGGCCGGCGCGAACCGCCCAACGCCATCATGCGTGCGTTGCGGACAGTCCGGGAAAGGACGCGTCGTGGGAGTCCTGCAGACCTTCGAACGCCGCCTCGGCGGACTGGTCGAAGGAGCGTTCGCGAAGGTATTCAAAGGCGAGGTCCAGCCCGCCGAGATCGCAAGCGCGCTGCAGCGCGAGTCCGACGACCGCAAGGAGGTTGTGTCCCGTGGCCGGGTCCTCGCCCCCAACATCTACGTCGTCGAGCTCGGCGACCGTGACTACCGGCGGCTCGAGGAGTGGGCCGAGCCGCTCGGTGAAGAGCTCGCTGCGATGGTCAAGGAACACGCCGCGGAGAACGGCTACTCCTTCGTCGGGACCGTCGAGGTCGGCTTCGAGCATCGTTCCGATATCGGCACCGGGGTCTTCCGGGTTCGCAGCAGCGCCGCCGCCAGTGACGAACCGCCTGCTCCCGCGGCTGCCAGCGCGCCTTCGGATCGCAAGGCGGCACCCGCTCCCGCGCCGGCCGGCGCGTACCCGCTGCGGCCCCGGCTGATCGTCTCCGTCGGCGACGAGGAGTCGGCGTACTTCCTGACTCACGCCGTCACCGTCATCGGCCGCGCCACCGAGGCCGACCTGCGCCTGGACGACCCCGGCGTCTCGCGCAAGCACGCCGAGGTTCGCTACAGCGACGGCCGGGTCGGCGTCGTCGATCTCGGCTCCACCAACGGAATCTCCGTCAACGGGGTGCCGACCGAGCGCGTCGAGCTGAACGACGGCGACCGGGTCGACATCGGTCATTCCACGTTGATCTTCCGGCGCGACGAAGGCTGAGCTGTCTTGCCGGTCGCCGTTGTCTTCCTGCTCCGTACGGTCGTCCTCATTCTGCTGTGGGGATTCGTGATCGCAGCGGTCGTCGCGGTGCGCCACGACGTGTTCGGGGTCCGCCCGGCGAAGGCAAAGGCACGCACGGCGCGAGTCCGCCCGCAACGTGCCGCTAAAGCGCCGAAGCCGCCGCGCGCGCCTCGTCGCAGCGCTACGCCGTCCCAGCCACCGACCCGCGTGGCGATCGTCGACGGACCGCTCGCAGGAACCTCCTTCGCGCTGACGTCGCTGCCGGTCACGATCGGGCGTGCCGAGGACTCGACGATCGTGATCAGCGACGACTACGCCTCACAGCGCCATGCTCGGCTCGTGCCGAACGGCGCCGCTTGGCTGCTTGAGGACGTCGGCTCCACCAACGGCACTCTGCTCGACGGCGCCAAGCTCACTACCCCGACCGAGGTCCGCACCGGCGCGCAGATCCGGATCGGCCGCACTGTGTTGGAGCTTCAGTGAGTGCCGGCGAAGCCGGCGCCACTGTCGGATGGTGGGCGGGGTGGAGGACGTAGTGGGCGGCTGGGCGGTCGGCGCCAAGTCCCATGTCGGTCTGGTGCGTGACGGCAATGAGGACGCGCTGTACGCCGGCGCCCGTCTTCTCGTGGTGGCCGACGGCGTCGGCGGCGCCGTCGCGGGCGAGATCGCGAGCCGCCTGGCGGTAACGGCGCTCGCACCGCTCGACACCGACCCCGCGATCGACGACCCACTCGCCGCCCTCGGCGACGCGGTGCGCCGCGCCGACGAGGCGCTCCACGACGCGATCCGAAACGACTCGTCGCTGGCCGGCATGGGCACCACGCTGACCGCCGTGCTGTGGGCCGGCGAGGCGGCGGGCATCGCCCACATCGGCGACTCGCGCGCGTACCGGTTCCGCGACGGCGAGATGGCTCAGATCACCCACGACCACAGCCTCGTCCAGTCGCTCGTGGACGAGGGCGAGATCACGCCGGAAGAGGCGCTCGTCCATCCGCGCCGGTCGTGGATCCTGCGGTCGCTGGACGGCCGCGGCGAGTCCGAACCCGACCTCGAGCCGCTGCAGTCACAACCGGGCGACCGTTACCTGCTGTGCAGCGACGGTCTGTCGGACTACGTCGACGAGGCGGCCATCGCCCAGGCGCTCGGCGACGGCGAAGACCCGCAAGCGATCTGCGAGCGGCTCGTCGAGCTGGCGCTGGAGGCCGGCGCACCCGACAACGTGACGTGCATCGTCGCCGAGCCGGTCGATTCGCCTCCGCCTATGCCGCGGCCGATCGTCGGCGGTGCTGCGGCGGTGACGACGACACCCGACCGGGAGCCGGACGCGCCTGCGGCCAGAAGCAAGCTCGTCCAGCGTTCCCAAGTCCGTCCCCCAAGGCAATCGAGCGGGCGAGGGATCGGCCGGACCCTGGCCATCGTCGCGGCCGTCGTCATCTTGCTGGTCATCGTGGCGGTCGGCGGGACGTTCCTCTACGTCCGCAGCCAGTGGTACGTCGCCGCCGACCACGGCAACGTCGCCACCTACCGCGGTGTCCAGGGCAGCGCCGCCGGCGTCTCGCTGTCACACCTCAAGCAGCGCAGCAACCTTCCCGCCTCAGCGCTGCCGCAGGACGACCGTGACCGGCTGGCCAACGGCATCACCACGTCCGGACAGGACGGTGCGCAGAGTGTGGTCAGCAGTCTCCGTCAGGAGGCATGCGCTCTCGTCACACCGAGCCCGAGCCCGACACCAACGACCTCGCCGAAGCACCATCGGCACACCGTCGCGCGGCAGCCAGCGGCGCGCGCGACGCCGTCCCTGCCCCCTTGGTGTGTCACAAGTCCATGACCGACGTCGCCGCACCGATCGGGATCAAACGTCGGGGCACGGAGCTGGCACTCATCGGCTTCGGGCTCGTCCTCACGATGGTCGCGTTCACCTCAGCCAGCGCGGCCTACTCTTCCAAGCTGCCGAGCGGATTGCTGAGTGACGGACTGGGCTTCATCGCACTCGCCGGAGTCGCCCATCTCGCGGTTCGCCGGTTCGCGCCGTACGCCGATCCGGTGCTGCTTCCGGCGGCCGTCGTCCTCAACGGGCTCGGCCTGGTGCTGATCCACCGGCTCGACCTCGCGGCGACCAGCCGGGCGAAGGCCACGGGCGTCAGCGCGGGCACGTCCGCCGCCCCCTTGCAGCTGGTCTGGACGATCATCGGCATCGGGCTGTTCGTCGGCGTTCTCGTGGTTATCCGCGACCACCGCCGGCTGGAGTCGCTGACCTACACCGCGATGGCGGTGGGACTCGGCCTGCTCGTGCTGCCTGCCCTGCTGCCGGCCAGCCACAGCACCGTCAACGGCGCGCGCATCTGGATCCGGTTCGGCGGGTTCTCGTTCCAGCCAGGGGAGATCGCGAAGCTCGCCCTCGAGGTGTTCTTCGCCGGGTATCTCGTGCGAAAGCGGGACGTGCTGGCCCTCGCCGGCCGCCGGATCCTCGGTGTCACGCTGCCGCGCGGCCGCGACCTCGGACCGGTGATCGTCGCGTGGGGTGCGAGCCTGCTGATCCTGACCCGAGAGAGCGACCTCGGCTCAAGCCTGCTTTTCTTCGGCATCTTCGTCGCCATGCTCTACATCGCGACCGAGCGGCGGTCATGGCTGCTGATCGGCGTCGTGCTCTTCATCGCAGGCTCGCTGTTCGCGTTTCACACGATCGGCCATGTCCACGATCGCGTCGAGATCTGGCTACACCCGCTGGATCCCCGCACGATCACCGATCAGAGCTACCAGCTCGCGCAGGGGTTGTTCGGCCAAGCCACCGGCGGCATCTTCGGCACCGGGCTAGGACAGGGGCGGCCCGACCTGGTCCCGTTCGCCAACACCGACTTCATCGCCTCGACGATCGCCGAGGAGCTCGGCCTCGCCGGGCTGATGGCGGTGCTGGTGATCTACCTGTTGATCGTGATGCGCGGGCTGCGGGCGGCGATCGGCACCCGGGACGAGTTCGGCAAGCTGCTCGGCGCGGGGCTGGCCTTCGGGCTGGCGCTGCAGGTCTTCGTCCAGGTCGGCGGCGTCACCCGGCTGATCCCGCTCACCGGCCTGACACTGCCCTTCCTTTCCTATGGCGGGTCGAGTCTGGTCTCAAACTGGGTGCTGCTCGCGCTGCTGATCCGGATCAGTGACTCGGCCCGACGGCCGGCGCCGGACCGGCCCGATGTGCCCGACGAAGCAGCGACGATGGCGATCCGGCTGTGAACGCCATGAACAAACCGTTGCGGCACGTCGCGATCGCGGCGCTGCTGATGTTCGCGGCGCTGCTGATCAACTCCAACGTCGTACAGGTGGGCCAGGCGTCGTCGCTTCGCGCCAACCCGCACAACGTCCGGGTGCTCTACGGCGAGTACAGCCGTGACCGCGGACCGATCGTCGTCGGCGGCAAGGACGTCGCGCGCTCTGTCGCGACTCACGACGTGCTGAAGTACCTCCGCACCTACCCGGGCGGCGCGGCGTACGCGCCGGTCACCGGCTACTACTCCCTGGTCATCGGGGCATCCGGCATCGAGCAGTCCGAAGATCCGATCCTCTCCGGCTCCGACGACCGGCTGTTCCTGCATCGGATCTCCGACGAGATCACCGGACGTACTCCTACCGGCGGCTCGGTGGTGCTGACCCTCAACCCTGCGGCGCAGCGGGCGGCCTACCAGGGGCTAAAGGGAGTCCGCGGCGCCGTCGTCGCAATGAACCCGACCACCGGGGCGCTCCTCGCGCTGGCCACCTCGCCGTCGTACGACCCGTCGGTGCTCTCATCGCACAACTCGCGATCCATCAACCGCCACTACCACCAGCTTCTGCACGCCGCGGGTGACCCGCTGATCGACCGGGCGCTGTCCGAGACCTATCCGCCCGGGTCGCTGTTCAAGATCGTCACCTCGTCGGCGGCGTTCAGCACCGGCCGGTTCAACCCGAGCAGCACGATCCCCACGCCGACCACATTGCGGCTGCCCGACACCACCGTCGACCTTCACAACTTCGGCGGAGAATCCTGCGGCAACGGCAGCACCGACACGATCTCCGACGCCTTCCGGATCTCGTGCAACACCGCGTTCGCCGGCCTCGGCCTGAAGATCGGCATCCATGCCCTCGCCCGGCAGGCCAAGGCGTTCGGCATCGGCACCTCGGAGTCGATCCCGCTGCCGGTCGCGGCCAGCCAGTTCGCCGTCGATGCCAACCGGCCCAACACGGCGCTGTCGTCGATCGGCCAGTACGACGACGCACTCACGCCGTTGCAGGCGGTGCAGATCGGTGCCGCCATCGCCAACGGCGGCGTGGAGATGAAGCCCTATCTGGTTGCTCAGGTACGCGGGGCCAACGCCGCGGTCCTGTCGCAGACCAAGCCGCAGGTACTTCGCAGAGCGGTCACCGCGCCCGTTGCACAACAGGTCGCGTCGATGATGGAGCTCGTGGTCCGCGCCGGCACCGGCACCGCCGCGCAGATCCCCGGGATCACGGTTGCGGGCAAGACCGGCACCGCGCAGCACGGCCTCGCGTCACAGCACCTGGCGCCGGACGCGTGGTTCGTCAGCTTCGCGCCGGCCGAGAACCCGCAGGTCGCGGTCGCCGTACTGGTCGAGGACGGCGGGAGCCTCGGCAGCGACGCGACGGGCGGCGCGGTCGCAGCGCCAATCGCGCGAGCGGTCATGTGCGCAGTGCTGGGGTGCACATGACCACGCCTGAGGAACCGTTGGAATCCGTCGGCGAGCGTTACATGCTCATCGAACCGCTCGCAGAGGGCGGCGGCCGAGAGGTTTGGCGGGGCCACGACGACCTGGCTAGCCGGCAGGTCGTCGTCACCCGATACCTGTCGGTGGACTCCGAATGGCGTACCGCCTTCGGCAGGCGCGCCCGCCAGCTAGAAGCACTGGTCGAACCCGGGATCGCGAGCATCCTGGCCCACGACGCGACGGACGATCCACCGTGGCTGGTCGCGGCGTACGTCGACGGGGAGTCCGCCGCGACGAGCCACGTCGACCCTGGACTGTCCACCGATGACGCTCTGGCTGTCATCGGGCAGGCCGCGCTCGCCCTCGTGTCGCCCCATGGCGCCGGCATCGGGCACGGTGGCCTCACCGCCGAGCACATCCTGATCCGGCCGGACGGATCGGTCGCACTCATCGGCTTCGCGATGGACCGCGCACCCACGCCTGACGATGACATCGCTGCGCTGGCGTGGGTATCCCACGACCTGCTGAGCAACGACGGCGAGCACCCTGCAGCCGATGTGACCGACTTTCTCCGGCTCCTCGACGGCGGGGATTGGCGCGACCCAGCGGACATCGGCCGGACGGCATTGGCGCTCGCCGCCGCACAGCGCCTTCAAGGCTCGCCGCAACTCGTCGCCGCTCCGGTCAACGAGGCCGACGAAGCAGCCGTCGAACCATCGCGACCTTGGTACGACGACGACGAACGCAAGCGGGTACGGAACCGGCTGATCGCGCTCGGCGCGATCGTCGTACTCGGCGGCGCGGCGCTCTTGCGCATCTTCACCGCAGGGTCGGGTGAGACGACCGTGCCCAGCGTCATCGGCGAGTCGTTCGTTCAGGCCCAGCACGATCTCAACGAGGCCGGACTGCGCGATTCAGAGACGGTGACCACGAGCACCGCCGGCAGCGAGGGAAGCGTCCTCGTCCAGTCGCCGAGGGGCGGGCAACGCGCCAAGGTCGGGTCAGTAGTGTCCCTGACCGTGGCCGAGACAGGACAGGGATGAGCCGAGATGGCTAGGAAGCGCGCGCTCATCGCGGATCGCTACGAGGTCGGCGAGGTCATCGGCCATGGCGGCATGGCCGAGGTGCGGCTCGGTCGCGATGTCCGGCTCGGGCGTCAGGTGGCGATCAAGCTGCTGCGCCGCGACCTGGCCCGCGATCCGACGTTCCAGGCGCGGTTCCGGCGCGAAGCCCAGTCGGCCGCGTCGCTGAACTCGCCATCAATCGTTGCGGTCTACGACACCGGCGAAGGTGTCGTGGACGGAAACACCACGCCGTACATCGTCATGGAGTACGTCGAAGGCCGGACGCTGCGGGACATCCTTGCCGCCGAGGGCCGCCTGCTGCCGCGCCGAGCGCTGGAGATCACCGCCGCGATCTGCGAGGCGCTCGAGCAGGCGCACGCCGCGGGGATCGTGCACCGCGACATCAAGCCGGGCAACGTCATGGTGACGGCGACCGGTGAGGTCAAGGTCATGGACTTCGGCATCGCCCGCGCCCTCACCAGCTCGACGTCAACGATGACGCAGACCGCTGCGGTGGTCGGGACCGCGCACTACCTTTCGCCGGAGCAGGCTCGCGGCGAGCACGTCGATGCGCGCAGCGACATCTACTCGACCGGCTGCGTCCTCTACGAGCTGCTCACCGGTGCGCCGCCTTTCACCGGCGAGTCCGCGGTCGCAGTCGCTTACCAGCATGTGCGCGAGGACCCCGCCCCGCCGTCGACGGTGGAGCCGGACGTTCCCCCGGACGTCGACGCGATCGTGCTCGTCGCAATGGCCAAGAACGCCGTCAACCGGTACGCCAACGCGACGGAGATGCGTGCCGACATCGAGCGCGCGCTCGCCGGGCGTCCGGTGCACGCCCGGCCGGTGCTGTCCGGCGGCGAGCCGTTGGGCGTGACCATGTCGACGACGTCGGTCCTGCTGCGCGAGCCGCCGGCGCGGCGTCGCGGCGCGGCCTACGCAGTGCTCGCGGCGGCCACACTCGCCGTGTTCGTGATCGCACTGCTGATCGCCCAAAACGTGCTGACCGGCAACGCCGGTGACCTCAACACTCCCAACGTCGTCGGGCAGACCTACGCCGACGCCCAGTCGACCCTCACCGGCCAGGGCCTTCGGGTCGGGTTGGTGACCGATACCTACACGCAGACCAATGACAAGGGCGCGGTCGTCAGCCAGAACCCTCCCGCCGGCATCCTGTTGCGCAAGGGGCAGTCTGTTGACCTCGTCATCTCCAACGGCATCCAGTACGTCACCGTCCCGGCGGGCCTGGTCGGCCTGACCCAGCAACAGGCGAAGGAGGCGCTCGAGCAATCGAAGCTCAAGCTGGGCAACGTGGTGGTCAAGAACTCCCCGGTCACCCAAGGTCAGGTGCTCGACAGCGACCCCGCGGCGGGAAGCACCATCGCGGCGGGTAGCAAGGTGACCCTGACGGTGTCGAACTCCCACGTGAAGGTGCCCGACGTGAAGGGCGACGACGAGGCCACTGCCACTGCGCTGCTCCAACAGGACGGCTTCGAGGTGACGAGCAAGCCCACCGCGCTGTACACCAAGAAGCACGACGGCGAGGTCATCAGCCAGACACCGGCCGGCGGCGCGTACGCCGACTCGGGATCCACGGTGATCATCTACATCGACGAACAGGCCCTGCCGACCACCAGTCCCAGCCCGACGATCACACCGACTGCGACAGACTCGACGCCACCGGACGGCGAGCTGCCACCTCCGTAACCGGCGCGGTCAGTCCAGCAGGCCGCGGCGGCGCGCAATGGCGACCGCCTCGGTGCGGCTGCCCGCCTCGAGCTTGCCGAGCAGGTTCGAGATGTGCACGCTCACCGTCTTCGCGCTGATGAACAGCGCCGCCGCGATCTCCCGGTTGCTGCGCCCGGTGGCGACCAGTGCGAGCACTTCGTGCTCGCGAGGGGTCAGCGC
>DATAUF010000050.1:0-7735 GCA_036268405.1 Mycobacteriales bacterium | reverse complement strand
CCGGTCCGGTCGCGCCGGATGGTGGCCCGACGCGGGACCCGCGGACTACAGATCCTTGATTCGCTCGCTGATCCAGGCCGCGAGGTCGGGGACGTCAAGGTGTCCGGCCGCGACTGCAAGCACCGTTTGCTCCGCGTCGTCGACCGTGTAGTCGAGGTCTCGGCCGTTCAACAGGCAGAAGGCGCGCGTCGCGGACCACGCGAGACGCTTGTTGCCGTCGATCAGCGGGTGGTTTCGCGCGAGCGAATGCATCAGTGCGGCGGCCTTGTCGGCGAAGGTTGGATAGGCGTCCTCACCGAAGACAGTCGTCATCGGGCGGGCCGCTGCCGATGCGAGGAGGCCTGCATCGCGGACGAGCGTCTCATCGAGGACGCCGGCTGCTACGTCGAGCAGGTCGTCAACGCTGAGGTAGTCGGGCTCTTGCGGCTCGGTCACTTCGAGAGGCGGTCGAGGAGCTCGGCGTCCTCGGTGCGGACCCGCTCGATCGCCGCTGAGAGTCGCTCCGGCCGGTCGGCCGTGTAGATGCGAATCGCGGTCCGTGCCACCTCCTGCATGGACTTGCCTTCGCGCGCCGCCCTGAGACGTAGCGCGTCCGTTTCCTCATCAGATAGGCGCAGATTCATTGCCATCAGTGGATGGTACCACCGTGGTACCGCCGCCGCCGGCGGAGGTCGACACCGGCATACTCGCTGACGTGACGGCGCCTAAGTGGGATCTCCGGTCAGTGCCGGATGACCTGGTCGCGCGCTACCTCGAGCAGGGCTTGTGGAACGACGACAGCCTCGGACAGATGGTCGAGCGAGGTCTCGCCGACTCGGCCGGTGCGCCGTTCAAGGTGCGGTCGCAGATCAAGCCGTGGGATGGCACGTTCGGCGATGTCGACCGCGCCGCTCGGTCGCTGGCCGGCTCGCTGCGTCAGCAGGGGATTGGCGCCGGCGACGTCGTCGCGTTTCAGCTGCCCAACTGGGTCGAGGCCGGGATCACCTTCTGGGCCGCGGCCTACCTCGGCGCGACCGTAGTGCCGATCGTGCACTTCTACGGAGCCAAGGAGGTCGACTACATCCTGCGTGCCACGCAGCCCGATGTCGTGGTCACCGCGGACCGGTTCGGGCAAGCCGACTTCCTCGCGACGTACGAGGGCCTGCTTCCCGGCCTCGGCTCGCCGCCATGGCTGGTCGTTCGCTCCTCCGACGCGGCGATCCCGGGAAGCGCTCAAGAGTTCGGTGAACTGTTGAGCGCTGACCCGATCGCGGGCCCCGCGGCGGTCGACCCCGATGCCCCTGCCGTCATCGCGTTCACATCCGGGACGACCAAGGACCCAAAGGGCGTCATCCATAGCCACCGGACGATCGGCTGCGAGGCGCGCCACCTCGAGCACATGATCCCGGACATCGGCCCGCCGCAGATCACGGCCGCGCCGGTCGGTCACTTCATCGGGATGGTCAACGCGTTTCTTGTCCCACTGCTTCGCACGATGCCGGTCTGCCTGGTCGACGTGTTCGACCCGGCGCGGGTCCTGCGGCTGATGCGCGACGAGCAGCTGATGATGGCGGGCGGCGCGACGTACTTCCTCATCAGCCTGCTCGACCATCCCGACTTCACCGATGAGCACCTGGCGCTGATGCCGTTCTCCGGCCTCGGCGGCTCGACGGTGCCGGCCGCCGTCACCGATCGCGCGGAACGGATGGGCATCAGGTGCTACCGGTCCTACGGCAGCACCGAGCACCCGTCGATCACCGGTTCCGGCCTCGACGAGCCGCAGGTGAAGCGGAACACCACCGACGGCCATGTGCTCGCGGGCGTCGAGATCCGGCTCGCGGACGACGGCGAGATCTTCAGCCGAGGTCCCGAGCTCTGCGTGGGATACACCGATCCAGAGCTGACGGCTGCGGCGTTCGATGCCGACGGCTGGTACCGGACCGGGGACGTCGGCGTGCTCGACGCGGACGGCTATCTGTCGATCACCGACCGGGTGTCGGACATCATCATTCGCGGCGGCGAGAACATCAGCGCGCAGGAGGTCGAAGAAGTCCTGCTGCGACAGGGCTCGATCGCGGAGATCAGCGTCGTCGGTGTCCCGGACGAGAAGTTCGGCGAGCGCGCGGCCGCTGTGCTGCGGGTTCGTGAAGGGATGACCGCGCCTACCCTGGAAGACCTGCGCGCCCACCTCGCCGAGGCGGGGTTGGCCAAGCAGAAGTGGCCGGAGTTCGTCTTTGAGGTGACTGATCTGCCTCGTACGCCGTCCGGCAAGGTGCAGAAGTTCAAGGTCCGCCAGGACCTTCGAGAGAGGATGCAACACCGTGCGTAACAACGTCATCGTCGCGGGTGCCCGCACGCCCATCGCCCGAGGGCGCAAGGGCGGTCTCGTGTCCGTCGACGCGTTCGAGCTCGCCCGTGTCGTCGTGCCCGAGGTCATATCGCGCAGCGGCGTCGATGCCGCGGACATCGACGACATCGTGCTCGCGGAGAACATGCAGGGCGGCGGCGTGATCGCTCGTCATACCGCGGTCAGCCTCGGCCTGACCAGCGTGCCAGGAATGTCGGTCAACCGGCACTGTGCCGCCGGCCAGGTAGCGGTGCAGACCGCGGTCGGCCAGATTCGTGCGGGTGCCGCTGATGTCGTCATCGCCGGCGGGACCGAGAGCATGAGCACGATGCCCTTCGGCGTCAAGATGGGTGCTGACGGCTCGACCACGCAGTGGATGCCGCCGAGTCACCCGAACACCGCCGAGGCTCCGGCTTTCGACATGGCGATCACCGTTGGTGAGAACACCGCGCGGCTGGCCGGCCTGACCCGTCGGGACGTCGACGAGTGGGCGGCCTACACCCACGGCCAGGCGATCGCCAGCCAGGACGCCGGTTCGTTCGACGACGAGATCGTGCCGGTGACGGTGACCAACGCCGATGGGACCACCACTGTGGTCTCGGTCGACGAACACCCACGTCGCGGCGTGACCGTCGAGTCACTCGGCGAGCTCAAGCTGCTCCACCCCGAGATCGAAGGCGCCACCGTCACCGCCGGCAACGCCGCGGGCGTGAACGACGCGGCAGCCGCGTTGATGGTGACGAGCGAGGACTACGCCAACAGCCACGGCCTGGCCGCGCTCGGCAGCGTCGTCAGCTGGGCCAACGTCGGAGTCGACCCGGTCGAGACCGGGCTTGCGCCGATCATCGCGATCGAGAAGGCGCTCGGTCGCGCCGGACTGTCGATCGGCGACATCGACCTCTGGGAGATCAACGAGGCGTTCTGCGCGGTGCCCGTGGCGGTCACCCGCAAGCTCGGTATCGACACCTCGATCGTCAACGTCAATGGCAGCGGCGCCAGCCTCGGCCATCCGATCGCGGCGACCGGCGCCCGGATGATCGTGACGATGCTCGGTGAGCTGCGTCGCCGCGACAAGTCGGTCGGCGTGGTGTCGATGTGTGCAGGTGGCGGCATGGGCGCTGCCATGGTCCTCGAGCTGCGCTAGCGGTGCTGCCGCTGGACGGCGTCCTGGTGGTCGGCCTCGAGCAGGCCGTCTCCGCACCGCATTGCACGCGCCAGCTCGTCGACCTCGGCGCGCGCGTCATCAAGATCGAGGCGGACCGGGGTGACACCGCTCGGTTCTACGACGGCGCGGTGGGCGAGGTGTCGGCGTACTTCGCGTGGACCAGTCGCGGCAAGGAGTCCGCGGTGCTCGACCTCAAGGCCGATGACGACCGCGCGTTGATGGAGTCGCTGCTCGCGCGAGCCGATGTGCTGGTCCAAAACCTCGCGCCGGGCGCGGCGAAGCGACTTGGTCTCGATGCTGCCACTGCGTGCCAGCGGCATCCGCGCCTGATCGGGGTCGACATCAGCGGCTATGGCGAGGGCGGCACTCGCGAGACCTCGCGGGCCTACGACTTGCTGGTGCAGGCCGAAGGCGGGTCATGCGCGGTGACCGGCACAGCAGGTCATCCGGCGAAGTCCGGCATCACGGTTGCTGACGTGGGCACCGGCATGGTCGCCGCCAACGCGATCCTCGCGGCGTTGTTCGCGCGCGAGCGCACCGGCGAGGGCGCGGTGATCTCGGTGGCGATGTTCGACGTGGTCACGGACTGGGTGAGCTGGGCGCTGCATCAGGCGAAGGCGACCGGTGTGAACCCGCAGCCGCTCGGCATGTCGAGCCCGGTGGTCTCGCCGTACGGGGCGTTCGTCACCGCCGACGACCAGACGATCGTGATCGGCACGACCAACGACGGCGAGTGGCAGCGACTGGCGACGCAGGTCATCGCACGTCCCGACCTTGCTGCTGACCAGCGCTACGCGTCGAACCCGCAGCGCATCGAGCGTCGCGCCGAGCTGGACGTCGTCATCGCCGAGTGGGCGGCGTCGATGACCTTCGACGCCGCGAGCGCTGCCGCTGAGGCAGCCGGCATCGGCTGGGCTCGCTACAACACGCCGCTCGAGGTGCTCGAGCATCCGCACCTCCGCAGCCGCGACCGGTGGGTTGCGACTCGGGCGCCCGGCCGCACCTTCGAGAGCCTTCGCCCACCGGCCGACGTGGCGGGCTGGGACTGGCAGCCGGGCTCGGTGCCCCGCCTTGGTGAGCACACTGAGGCGCTGCGATCCGAGCTCGAGACAAGCTGATCGTGGCATCAGCGTTCTCGGATCCAAGAGTATGGTTCTCGCCATGAGCCCGAGCAAAGACGGCACCGGGACGAAGGGATCGCGGGCCACCGGCTCGCGCGGCTCCGTCTCGCGTCGCGAGCTGGCTGTGGCACGCGTCCTCGACCCGGCGCGGGAACGCGCCGAGGGCAAGGTGAAGGCGTTCCTCGATGCCGCCCTCGAGCTGGTCAACAGCGACTCCGGGCAGGACTTCACTGTCCAGGAGGTCATCGAGCGATCCGGCCAGTCGCTACGCAGCTTCTATCAGCACTTCGACGGCAAGTACGAGCTGTTGCTGGCATTGTTCGAGGACGCCGTCCACACCGCGGCGATCGACCTGCGCGCGGTTGTGGCCGAGAGCTCCTCGCCGATCGACGGCCTGCATCGGTTCGCGGTGGAGTACTTCCACGTCTGCCAGCCGTCGCCGAAGGCCCGGACCCAGAAGAAGGGCTTCGCACCGGCGTTCGCGAACTTCGCCCAGCAGCTGCTCACCGAGCACCCGCAGGAGGCATCGCACGCCTTCGTGCCGGTCACCGAGATCGTGGTGGACCTGCTCGATCGAGCCGCCGCCGCGGGTCAGATTCGTAGCGGCCTTCGCCACGCCCGGATCGCGGGCGTGGTGCTCCAGGCGATCATGTTCAACGCCTTCGCGGCGACGATCGGCGGTGTGCCCGTGCAGGCGGGTGAGGTCGATCCTGCGGAGGAGCTATGGGACCTGCTGGTGAACGGCATCAGAAAGTGAGCGGTTGATGCGCGACGCAGTTATCTGTTCCGCCGTACGCACCGCCGTCGGCAAGCGCAACGGCGGTCTTGCCGACGTGCACCCCGTGGACCTGTCGGCCGACATCCTCAACGCGATCGTCGCGCGGACCGGTCTGGATCCTGACCTGGTCGACGACGTCGTCTGGGGATGCGTCTCGCAGGTCGGTGACCAGTCGAGCAACATCGGTCGATGGGCTGTTCTCGCGGCTGGATGGCCGGACCACGTTGCCGGAGTGACGATCAACCGCGCGTGCGGCTCGAGTCAGCAGGCGATCGAGTACGCCGCCCAGGCCGTCATGTCCGGCCAGCGCGACCTGATGATCGCCGGCGGCGTCGAGTCGATGAGCCGGGTGCCACTCGGGTCGGCGCGCGCGACGGGCTTCCCGTACGGGCCGCGGGTGCTCGAGCGATACGACAACTTCGAGTTCAACCAGGGCATCTCCGCCGAGCTGATCGCCGCGCAGTGGGGCTTCTCCCGCGAGCGGGTCGACGAGTACGCCGCACGGTCGCACGAGCTCGCTGCCGCAGCGATCGACGCGGGTGCCTTCACCGAGCAGATCGTTGCGGTGCAGACGGCGGCGGGTCTGATCGAGGTCGACGAGGGCGTGCGTCGCGGGACGTCCGTGGAGTCGCTCGGCAAGCTCAAGCCGGCGTTCGATGAGAACGGCGTGATCCACGCGGGCAACGCATCGCAAATCTCCGACGGCGCCGCAGCGATGATCGTGACCACGAGTGAGCGGGCGGCCGACCTTGGCCTCACTCCACTGGTCCGCTTCCACACCGGCACCGTCAGTGGGGCCGACGCGAAGATGATGCTGACTGGACCGATCCCCGCGACCGAGAAGCTGCTCAAGCGCACCGGCTTGGCGATCGGCGAGATCGACGTGTTCGAGGTCAACGAGGCGTTCGCGCCGGTGCCGCTGGCCTGGATGGCCGAGATGGGTGCCGATCTCGACCAGGTCAACCCGCTCGGCGGGGCGATCGCGCTTGGGCACCCGCTGGGCGCGTCCGGCGCAGTGCTGATGACCCGCATGATCCATCACATGCGCGACCACGGGCTTCGCTACGGACTGCAGACGATGTGCGAGGGCGGCGGCACGTCCAACGCCACACTCGTCGAGCTCGTCGCATAGCCCGAAGGGTCGACAGTGCAGCGCGACCTCTACGAGGCCGACCACGAGGCGTTCCGCGCGACCGTCCGCGAGTTCATCGAGCGCCACGTCAAGCCGAACTACGACGAGTGGGAGAAGGCGGGCATCTGTCCGCGTTCGGCGTGGATCGAGGCCGGTAAGCAGGGTCTGCTCGGCACCGATATCGACGAGCAGTACGGCGGCGGCGGCATCAAGGACTTCCGCTATAACGCGATCATCCGCACCGAGCTCACGAAGGCCGGCGCGCAGGGACTCGCGATCGGCACCCACAACGATGTGGTTGCGCCGTACATCACGCGACTTGCCAACGACGAGCAGAAGCAGCGCTGGCTGCCTGGCTTCTGCTCCGGCGAGATCATCTCGGCGATCGGGATGTCAGAGCCTGGCGCGGGCTCCGACCTGCGCGGGATGCAGACCAGCGCGAAGCGCGACGGCAGCGACTGGGTGGTCAACGGCCGCAAGACCTTCATCACCAACGGCATCAACGCGGACCTCATCGTGACCGCGGTGAAGACCGACGAGGTCAAGGGTGCGCACGGACTGACGTTGTTCGGCATCGAGCGGGGGATGCCCGGCTTCGACCGTGGTCGCAACCTCGAGAAGATCGGCTGGAAGGCGCAGGACACCGCGGAGCTGATGTTCGAAGACGTGCGGGTGCCTGAGGCGAACATCATCGGCAACCTGCACGGCGGCTTCATTCATCTGTCGGAGAACCTGCCGCAGGAGCGGATGGCCATCGCGATCGCCGGCCTCGCCGCCGCCGAGCAGGCGCTTGCCGACACGATCGAGTACTGCAAGACCAGGACGGCGTTCGGCAAGCCGATTGGGTCGTTTCAGAACTCCCGGTTCCGGCTGGCCGAGATGGCGACCGAGGTCGAGATCGCCGGGCACTACATCGACAAGGCCATCGCCGAGCTCAACGAGAACCGGCTCACCGCGGTCGACGCCGCGATGGCGAAGTGGTGGACCACCGAGCTGCAGAAGCGAGTGGTCGACACCTGCCTGCAGCTGCACGGAGGCTACGGCTACATGCTCGAGTACCCGATCGCGAAGTTCTATCTCGATGCGCGAGTGCAGACGATCTTCGGTGGCACGACCGAGATCATGAAGGAGATCGTCGGCCGCTCGTTGGGTGTCTAGAAGTTGGGCGGCCGCTTGTTGGTGAACGCGTCGATCGCCTCGCGGAACTCTGCTC
>DATAUF010000049.1:0-2234 GCA_036268405.1 Mycobacteriales bacterium | reverse complement strand
AGTGGCGCACGGACAGCGATCGACTGCCTCGCGGGCGACACCGAGTCCGGTTGTCCCGACGACGTGTTCGGCCACTGGAAGGTGAAGCCGCCGACGGTGACTTCGCCGCCCGGCGTGACACCGGCGGCTCGCAAGGCGATGGACGAGTACGCGCGACACGCGCCGGTGTTCTGGAGCTGGCTCACGCACGCCCTCGACGTCGGCGAGTAGGCGATCGAGACCTCGTTGCGATACCGGGTCAGGGTGTTGTCCGGGTGGGTCGTCTCTCGCACGACCCCTACGGATCCGGTCATCGCGGCGGCAGGTTGAGGTTTGACGGACGGATTCGACCCGCGGACCTGTGCGCATGGCCGGCTCGTGCTCGAAAGTGTGTAGTGCGAGACGAACGCCCACGCTGCGGCAGCCTCGCTCGGCCCCTTCGGGTCGGTCAGCTCAGTACCCGACAGCGAGTGCCCCATGCCGTGGACGACCCAGTGCTGCGCGATCAGGCAACCGCTGGGCTGTGTGTAGTCGTACACGTGGTACGCGTGGCCGCCCGGCACCGTTGCCGTCACGTGACGCGCCGGGGTCGCGCTTAGCGGGACGCTGCCCTGGCCGTCGATCACGAGGTTGTCCGTCATCAGCCACTGCTTGACGGCGAGCTCGTCGCAAAGCGGGTTCACCGTTGTGTCGGCGTCGCCGTTGAAGACGAAGGCTGGCATCACTCGCCGGTGGCTCGCCTCGGCTAATAACGCTTCCCGAGAATCAAGCGCTACCTCGGAGTCGATGCCGCCGACAGCGGGATCCTCGCCCGTCGTGCATGCCACGAACCCGTTGAACGGGGCGCCGGACATGATCCCGATTGCGGCGTACAGGTCCGGATAGGTCGCGCCGAGGTCACTCATCACGATCCCGCCCGCGGAGAACCCCATCGCGTACACGCGCTGGCGATTGATGCGGTACTGCGCCATCGTGGCGCGGGTCATCCCCGCGATCAGCGCGACATCTGGTTGCCATACCGCACCCACGGACTGACCCCACGCCAGCGGACCCGGATGCAGGTCGTCATCGTCATCGGGATACATGACGATGAAGTCGTACTTCTCGGCGAGCTTGTCGAGACCGAACTCGTCCAGCATCTCGGCCGCTGTTCCGTTGCTCCCATGCGCCACGACGACGAGGGGAACCCGCGTTCGGCGGCTGTAGCCGTCTGGCGTGAACACCAGATAGGAGTCCGACCCGATCACCGCGGCCGCCGGACCGTCATAGGTGTACCGCGTCACATGCCCACAACCACAGTCCGGGGCCGGTCCGGCGGCCACGCCTGCATGCGCACCGGCAGGAAATCCCAGCACGACCGCGACGGCAACCACAGACCCGATCAACCGCGCGGGCCCACTCAGGTGTCTTCCGTAACCGTTGCGAGAACGCGCCGACCTGCGCGCGCCGAAAAGCTCCACGAACCGCCTCCCTTACTCCCGTAGGCCGGCCGATGTTAAAATAACGCAGTGTCTTCTAAGGTCAAGGGACGTCCCAGCGCCGAGGACTGGCGCGGCGACCCGCTGCCGCGTGGCCGGCACAAGCTCGACGTCCTCACCGTTCGCGCCTCGCAGCGCGAAAGGCTGATCAGGTCGATGCTCGAGACGGTGGCGCGGCGCGGCTACGAGGCAATGACCGTGCCGGAGGTCGTCGCGACCGCACGGGTCTCTCGAAACGCGTTCTACGAGTTCTTCACCGATAAGACGGACTGCTTCCTTGCCGCCTGCGACGAACAGGCAAGCGACCTGCTGCGCACCGTGCAGGCATTCGCCGGAAAACCCGACTGGATCGAGAGCATGCGCCGCTCGGTCCACGCGTACTTGCAGTGGTGGGCAGAGCGCCACGCGTTCGCGCGCGCATACTTCATCGGGCTGCCGGCCGCAGGGGAGCGAGCCCTCGAACAACGCGAACGAAGCTACGACCTCTTCGCCGACAACTTCGCGCAAGCCGCGCGCAATGCGCGAGCCGAGAACCCCGCACTCCCGCCACTCCCCCCGCGCGTGCCAATGATGCTCGTTCGAGCAACCACCGAGATGATCGCCGCCGAGGTGCGCGGGGATCGCACCGAACGTCTTCTCGATCTCGAGGACGACCTCGTCTTCATCGCCGTAAAGCTGCTCGCTGACGATGCGACGGCCGCACGCACGCTGCCCGACAGGGGAGCGACGGTCGAACCACGCGGCTGATCGTGGGGATTCACACAGGAGCGCCGGTGC
>DATAUF010000048.1:0-3582 GCA_036268405.1 Mycobacteriales bacterium | reverse complement strand
GCAATCCGCGCGCCATCCGGCGACCACGCCGCACCGGAGACCTCATTCGCGGACACGATGTGGGTCTTCGCGCCTCCCGTCCCGACGACCTCGACGGCATCGCGCTTGTCGGAGTCGCACGTGACCTCTAACCGGTCGGCTGTAGGAGACCAGGAGCCAGTTGTCCCGAAGCCGCATTTCGCGAGGCGCCGCACGACCTTGCCCGCGGCGGACACCAGCCAGATCGAGGTCGGCTCAGGCTGGTACGGGTTCGACTTGGGTGGCGCCGGGCTGACGCTGACCGCAAGCCAGCGGCTGTCGTGCGACCACATCGGCTTGGTCGCTCGACCAGGCAGGTCGACCGTGCGCAGTCCCGACCCTCGCAACAGGTAGAGCTCATGGTGACTTACGAACGCGAGGGCACCGTGCCCTCGCATCACCGCGGCATTGGTGCTCACGACCGGCGCGGCCGCCGCGATCGGCGCGGCACTGACTGTCGGGTCATCGCGGGGAGCGGCAGCCGCGCTGGCGGCGCATCCGGTGGCAGCGACAAGGGCGGCGAGGGCCGCAACAGTCTTCACACGTCTCACGACGCCTGACGGTACGCCGAGGTTGTGCGCCGATGTCCTAGCGTCGTGCCGTGCTCATCCTGCTACCTCCGAGCGAAGGCAAGGCGCCCGGCGGTTCGGGACCTCCGGTCGACCTCTCGACGCTCTCGTGGTCGACGCTGACGGCCACCCGGCAGCGCGTCCTCACGGCGCTCGTCGGAGCCTGCCGCCGCAACCCGGCGAGAGCTCGCACGATGCTCGGGCTCTCCGAAGCGCTTGACGGCGACCGAGCAGCCAACGCCGAAGCGGACACCTCCGCGACCATGCCCGCCGGCCACCGCTACACCGGCGTCCTGCACGACGCCCTCGGCTACCCCACCCTCAACGCCGCCGCGCGACGCCAGGCCGACGCTGCTGTCGTCGTCTTCTCCGGCCTCTGGGGAGCGACCCGCCCGACCGACGCCCTCCCGGCGTACCGAATCGGCATTGCGACAAAGCTTCCCCGCATCGGCACGCTGCCCCCGCTCTGGCGCACTCCTCTGCTCAAAGCCCTCGACGAACAGGTCGCCGAAACCGGAGCGATCGACCTCCGCTCCTCCGGCTACTCGCTGATGTACAAACCATCCAAAGACGCCGCAGCCCGCACGATCACGGTGACGGTGACCGGCCCTGACGGCCGCAAGGCAGCCCCCAGCTACCAAAGCAAAGTAGCCAAAGGCCGCCTGGTACGCGCAACCCTCGAAGCAGGTGCGCTTTCGTTGGACTCTCTGGTAGTCGCCGCGAAGGCCATCGGTCTCGCGGCCGACGTGTCGCCCATCGGCATCATCGTCAAGGCACCAACCGGATGGGGATTGATCAATCCGAAGAAAGGTAACGACGGCGGATCAAAGTCTGGAGGAGGCGTGGAGACTTAGCGCAGCTGAGCGAAGCGAAGCAAGTCTGCGTCTCCCTAGCCGACGGAGGACTTTGATCCGCCGTCGTGCCGCCCCGGATACGGTGAACGACATGGAAGCCAAAGAGCCGAATCCTCGCGAGGTCGAGGTCGTCCTCGTGGGAATGGTCCTCTGGCTGATAGCGCTCGTCGTGCTCGTCGTTTTCTTCCGCCACGACCTCCAGCGCCATCACGCGACGTGGTGGTACTGGTCATGTGGCTTCGGTGTCGTGCTCGGCGGCTACGGCCTGCGGACAGCGCTGCGGCGACGCGGCACCAGCTAGAGGTCGTCGAGGTCGTCCTCGGCCGAGGCCGCGACGGGATCGGCCCGCATCGCCTCTTCGGTTCGCCTGTGCCGCAGGGCCCATTCACCGTCGCGCCAGGCGCGCCCGCGACCGAGCCCAACGGCCCGCTGTGCCGCATCGACGTGCAGCACACCGTCGACGAACCGCCACGCCACCTGCCGCTCATGTCCATCGGCATCGAGCACCACGAGCCTCTGGTGAATCGTGGCGTCAACCTCCACCAGCCCTTCGGAGACCACTGAGAAACTGGCTAGCCGACTCGCGATCGCCACCCCGAGCCGGTCAGCCAAGCCGGCGGCGGCGTCGGCTGCGACCGGCACGATCGCCCGCTCGCCGAGCAGCGGAGCGAGATCAGGCGCGTCGATGATCACCGCGTCCTCGGCGTCCACCACGACCAGCGCGCCCGCCCGAGCCGCTCGAACACGCCGCGGCGGCGACCAACCGTCGATGTCGGACAACCAGTTGTTGAGTGCCCGCAACGAGTCCCTCGTGACAGCGCGCCCCTCGTCCGCGAGCCGCTCGATGACATCGTGGGCATCGGCGTCGGTGAGGGAGGCGTGCACACCAAGTGCGAGAAGCACCTCGTCGTCAAAGCCTGCCGGCGCGATGTCGTACAGCTCGGCGAGCACGGGGTCCGATGACGCCAGGCGGAGCTCGCTGGGCACGCGGCCCGCGAGGACAGGTCTCGAGCTCAACCACCATGCGGTGTACGACGGCAGTCGTTCGGCACGCCCGTCGGGATGCAGCACCACCGCTGGTGAGAGCAGCACGTCACGCAATGGCGGTTCCACCAGGAGCGCGAGGACCTCGTCGAGAGCGTCGTCGCGCACCTGCTCCAGGTCCCGCACCGCGGCGAACTCCGCGACTGCCGCGCCGCCGGGCAACGAGTCCCACCACCCTTCCTCGTCATCGAGGTCGTGATCCGGGCCGGTCGCGTCGGCGTCGCGCACCACGGCAGGTCGGTCGAGGACACCGACGGCGCGCAGCGCTTCAGCCCCCCACCGCTCGACCGCCTCGTCGGCGACGGCGCTGAACCCTGAGTCCGTCGCCACGAGGCGGGCCATCGCGCCGCCCGGCAACAACAGCTCGCCGGCCGGTCGCCAGTCCTCGACATCGCTCGGGATCGCAAGCTCGGTCAGCCAGGGAAGCGCATCACTGTCGACCCCAGCCGCGACAACCAGCGCCAGAACGGCAGAGGCAACAGCCGCTGGGTCATCGGCATCCATCGAGGCCTCGACGGTTTCCCGCACCTGCGGCAGCTCAAGGATGTCCTGCGCGCCACCGTGTCCGGCGCCGAGCGCGTGCAACAGGGGATGCGCGGCATCCGGATGTGCCACCCGCACCCCGAGAACCGATAGGTCCCCCAACCCGGCGTCCGGCTCGGCCACCATGACCCCGCGTGGTCCGGTCACGCGCTCGCCGCCGACCAGGGGCACGACCAGGTCAGCTAGCGCATCGCGTTGCGGGCCGGGCGGGATCACCTCGGCGAACCCGGCATAGACCTCGCGCCACCAACTCGGTGGCGCATCGACCGTTGCAACCGCCGCCACGAGATCCGCCACAGCGAGCCGCCGAGCGCCGAGCGAGCCGAGCACCGGGTCGGACCAGCCCGAGGGCAGCACTCCGGGCAGCTCCGCGCAAAACGGGGCGACGAGCGCGTCCGGGACGACTACGGCATCGCTCGGCCGGAGCCGCGCCGTCGTGTCGCTCGCTGCGGGCAGCCATGCGGTTTCCTGCAGCTCGACCCGAACCGCTTCCTGCAGGACCGCGTCAACCTCGCCAGACGGCAAGCCTCTCGGCACCAGCGTGATGAGCGACG
>DATAUF010000047.1:0-2412 GCA_036268405.1 Mycobacteriales bacterium | reverse complement strand
CGGTTGGCGCAGCTTCCGGCCTGGCTGCCGCTCGTCGGACCGGACCTCGGCGACACCAACGTCGTCCCGGTCGACTATGTCGTGCGGGCGATGGACCACCTGATGCACGCGGACGACCTCGACGGGCGTGCTTTTCATCTGGTCGCTCCCGAGCCGCAGCCACTGCTCGACGTGATCAACGCCTTCAGCGCCGCCGCCGGCGGGCCGGTGGTGGCGCTGCCGATCGATCGCCGGATCGCGCTCCCCGCTCGCTCGCTGCTCGCCATGACCGAGCGAGTGCCTGGGGTGACGCTGGCGCGAGATGTGCTCCTCGACCGGCTGGCGATCCCGCCGGAGGTCATCCCGCACTCGACATTCCGGTCGGTGTTCGACTCGATGGAGACCCGTCGCGCGCTTCGCGGCTCCGGTATCTCGGTCCCGCCGCTCGAGGAGTACGCCGACGTCCTGTGGCAGTACTGGGCGGACAACCTGGACTCGGTGCGTGCGCGCCGCAAGCGACCAGGCGCCGCGCTCGAGGGCCGGACCGTCGTGATCACGGGAGCCTCATCGGGGATCGGTGCTGCTGCGGCCCTCGGAGTGGCGAAGCTCGGAGGCATCCCGTACCTCGTGGCCCGCAGTGCGGACAAGCTCGACGAGCTCCGTGAGCAGGTGGAGGCGGCCGGCGGCACGGCACGGGTCTATCCCTGCGACATCACCGATCCGGAGTCCGTCGCTGCGACCGTCAAACAGATGATCGCCGACTCACCGAACGGTATCGACTACCTGGTCAACAACGCGGGCCGCTCGATCCGGCGCTCAGTGAAGCTGTCCCACGACCGCCCGCACGACTACGAGCGCACGATGGCGCTGAACTACTTCGCCGCCGTGCGGATGATCTACGCACTTCTGCCGCACATGTCCGACAGGCACTTCGGGCACATCGTGAACATCTCCTCGATCGGGGTGCAGACGGCGCCGCCGCGGTTCTCGGCTTACGTCGCGTCCAAGGCTGCCCTCGACGCATTCAGCCGCGTTGTGGCGAGTGAGACCTGGTCGGATGGCGTGACCTTCACGACGATCCACATGCCGCTGGTGCGGACGCCGATGATCAGCCCGACGAAGATCTACGACGCGTTCCCGACGCTGACCCCCGAGCAGGCGGCGGACATGGTGGTGCGGGCACTCGTCGATCGGCCCAAGCGGATCAGTACGAGGCTCGGCACGTTCGGCGAAGTGGCGTACGCCGTGGCACCTCGCGTCGTCGACGCGGTGCTCAGCGTCGCCTACCGTGTGTTCCCGGACTCCAAGGCCGCAGGCGGCGAGTCCGACGGCGTCTCTCTCACCCGCGGCGCGCAGGCAATGGTCAAGCTTCTCCCGGGCGTTCACTGGTAGGGCTAGCTAGCTGTACTGCCCAGCGTGCCTCAAGTAACCGCGTACCGCGGTCGAGTGACTCAGTCATGCGGGGTGGGGTCGCGTCGCTTGGCGCGACCGTCACGGAGGTGATTGACGAGAAGTGGGTGCCTCGTCGGTACCTCGTGTTGGCGGCCGCGGCGGCCATCTTCGCGTTTGTCTGGCTGTATCTAAGTGGCGCCAGCGGAGGCGACTGGTCCCGCGGTTTGGGCGCAGCGCGGTCGTTCAATACCGTTCCTGCAAACGGGGATGTGGTCGCGCCCGTGACACTGGTGCTCGGCTACCCGTTCACCTTCATCGGCGCCTCGACCGGTTGGATTATCTGCAGTGCGCTCTGCATGGTGCTCGGTCTCCTCACGATCTGGTGCGTTGAGCAGACGGCGGAAGTCGCGGGGCTCGGCTCCCGTCGCGTTCGCGAGCGCGCGGTTCTGTTCGGTGGACTGTTTCTCATGTACGCGTGGGCACTACCGGGTGCGAGATGGGGACATCCGGATGACGTCGTCGCGCTGCTGTGCGTCGCCGTGGCAGGACGAGGGGTGGTCAGTCAACGTTGGCTGGTGGCCGCTGTGATGATCGCTGTTGCGATCGACGCGAAGCCGTGGGCGGCGCTCGTGCTGCCCCTCGCAGCCGCGTGCAGCGGGAAGCGACTGCGCGGGCTCGTCGTGGCTATGATTTGCGCCGGCTTGCCTTGGCTGCCGTTCTACCTGTTGCAACACGGCCACGTCGCCTCCTTGAACCTGCCGGTGACTGCGGACTCGGGCTTGCACTACTTGGGTGTTGCGATTGGCGCCTCACCGGCTTGGGCAAGGGAGCTGCAACTCGCCGTGGCTTTGCCGCTCGGTGCCTACGCGGTTGCGAAGCAGAAGTGGTACCTCGTGTCAGTGATCGCCTTCGCGGTACGTATCAATCTTGATCCCGTGACTGTGCCGTACTACACGACGGGCGTTGTTTTCGGGCTGTTTGCATGGGACGTGATGCGCCCGCCACGATTCTGGGGTGGCCGCACTGCGATGGGGTGCATCG
>DATAUF010000046.1:0-39951 GCA_036268405.1 Mycobacteriales bacterium | reverse complement strand
GGGGCAGACTGCAGGTATGTCGCACGTCACCACTCAGCCCTCCGCTGCGCCCGCGTCCCAGCCGCCACCACACGGCGCCGAAGGCCACGACAACAAGTGGTGGACCCTGGTCGCGGTCAGCCTCGGCACGTTCATGCTGCTGCTCGACATCACGATCGTGAACGTCGCGCTGCCGAAGATCCAGGACGACCTGAGCGCCAGTTTCTCCGACCTTCAGTGGGTGGTCGATGCCTATGCGCTGACACTGGCCGCGCTGCTGCTGACGACCGGTGCGCTCGCCGACATGTACGGCCGGAAGCGGCTCTACAGCCTGGGCGTGGTCGTGTTCACCGTTGCCTCGGTGCTCTGTGGCGTCGCGCAGAGCTCGCTGATGCTCGAGCTCTCGCGTGGCTTGCAGGGCGTCGGCGGCGCGATCATGTTCTCGGTCTCGCTCGCGCTGCTCGCCCATGCGTTCCGCGGCAAGGATCGCGGCCTCGCGTTCGGCGTGTGGGGAGCCACCACCGGTTTCGCGGTCGCAGTCGGGCCGGTGCTCGGCGGAGCGCTGGTCAGCGGCCTGTCCTGGCGGTTCATCTTCTTCGTCAACCTGCCGATCGGGATCGCCGCACTCGCACTGACCCTGATGCGGGTCGATGAGTCCCGCGACCAGTCACCGCGCCGCCCGGACTGGTGGGGGTTCATCCTGTTCACCACCGGACTTTCCAGCCTGATCTACGCCTTGATCGAGGCGGGTCTCACGAGCTTCGGTTCGACGCGGGTGGTGGTCTGCTTCGTGCTCGCCGCTGTGCTGATCGCCGGCTTCCTGATCGCGGAGCGGTACGTCGAAGATCCGATGTTCGAGCTCTCGCTGTTCCGGCTGCCGACCTTCAGCGGCGGAGCGATCGCGGCGTTCGGAATCTCGGCCAGCATCTTCTCGATGCTGCTCTATCTCACGCTCTACCTGCAGGACCTGCTGCAGTACAGCGCTTTGCAGACCGGCCTGCGCCTCGTGATCCTCTCCGGCGGCATTCTGGTCGTCGCGACCGTCGCCGGACGGCTGTCATCCCATGTGCCGGTGCGATTCCTGATCGGGCCGGGCTTGCTCATCGTGGGCGTGTCGCTTCTGCTGATGCGTGGACTCACGGCGACGTCGTCCTGGACCCATCTGATTCCCGGGTTGATCGTCGGCGGCATCGGCGTCGGGATGATCAACCCGCCGCTTGCGTCCACGGCGGTCGGCGTGGTGGAACCGCACCGTGCCGGGATGGCCTCGGGAGTCAACTCGACGTTCCGGCAGGTTGGCATCGCCACCGGTATCGCGCTGCTGGGAACGCTGTTCGCGAAGCGTACGGCGAGTGACGTCACGCGAGCGCTCGCTCACACGCCGCTCGCCGGCAAGAGCCATGCGCTTGGCAGCGCGTTGCAGAGCGGACAATCCGCGGCGTACCTCAAGCACCTGCCGCCGAAGCAGGTCCCGCTCGCGATCCATGCTGCGCGCGCCAGCTTCACGTCGGGGCTGAACGAGATCCTCTTGGTGTCCGCGATCATCGCGCTGGTTTCCGGCGTTCTGGCGTTCCTGCTGATCCGAAGCAAGGACTTCGTCCAGCACCAGCCAGCCGCCGGCGGCGCGTAGGTTGCGCCGGAGTCGGGCTAGACGCCGGTGATGCTGGGGTTGCCGTTTTCCAGGTGACCGACGTAGCGCCGCGACCACGACCTGTCGCCGCTGATGGTGATGGTGACGTCGTACCAACCGAGGCTGGCCGTGACCGGATCGATCGTGTGCTTCTGGCTGTGATGCGGCGGCACCAGGACCTTCGTAGTTGCTGTCGCGTAGTGAGCCGAGTGCACCGTGAACGTCACGCCGTGCGCATTGTCGTTGATCAGGTCGAAGGAGAGCGTCGGCGACCGGTACAGGCCATGCGGGTAGTACTCGACCAGCGCGTGCGAGGCGGTGTCGCCGGTTACGACATTCCCAGTGAATCGGCGCAGGAAGCGGTTCGGCCCGATGACCGTCGCGTCGTATGCGCCGACCACGGCCGCGCCGCTGACGTTGACCGTGGCGGCGACGGTCTTGTTGGCGTTGCCGCGCACTGGTCCCACGGTGTGCTGGGACGGCGCATTGTTCGGATAGTCGACGAAGGGCGGCGACGACGCAGCGTTGTTGTAGACCGCGAAGTGACTCGCCTTGGCGACAAGTGGGCCGTTGTTGCTCATCGACAGGTGCGCATGCATCGCGCCGTCGTCGCCGAGCGTGACGTGGTCGAGGTTCACGTTGGGTTGATACGGCAGCGGCCGGGCCGGCTTCGCGCCTTGCTCCTGCATGGGCAGCGCATTCGTCGTCGGCACCGGCTCGTACCCACCGCCTGTTGGGTTGCTGATCACGGTGCTCGTCGGCAGGTCGGGCAGCCCGTAGACCGGCGAGGCGAAGTCGAACGCGCGGGTCAGGTCACCACAGACGAGTCGCCGCCACTCGCTGATGTTGGGGCAGCGCGCGGGCGCGCCGATCGCCGAGGTCCACCGCTCCAGGAACTGGATGATCGAGGTGTGGTCGGAGATCTCCGACGTCACCCATCCACCGCGGGTCCACGGTGACACGAGGATCAGCGGCACGCGGAAGCCGAGGCCAACCGGCAACCGTCCGAGCGGCCCGTAGCCGGAGAGGTCACCCGAGACAGCCTTGCCGCGGCACCACTCGTCGGTCGTGCGTGGCGGTGCGATCGGCGGTGGCACATGGTCGAACTGGCCGTCGTTCTCGTCGTACGTGAGCACGACGAGGGTCGAGTTGAACACGTCCGGATCGGCGTTCAGAGCCTCGAGAATGCCCCGGACGAGGTACGCGCCGTTGCCGGGCGCACCGACCGGGTGCTCGGAGAACAGCTGGCTGGGTACGACCCACGACACCTGCGGGAGTGTGCCGGCGACGACATCACTCCTGATCGCGGCGATGAGGTTGTCGGCGTTTGCACTCGTGCCGGTCAGCGGCTCGGGGACCGCCGCGACGCCCCTGTCGAAGAGGGACACCCCGGGCGCCGCCGTGCCGTGCTGAGCGGTGTCGTACGCCGCGAAGCTGCTGAAGTACTCCAGGCCGTTGTCGGAGAAGTGGTCGACGCACTGGTAGACCTTCCAGCCCACTCCGGCGGCTTGCAGGGTCTCCGCATACGTCTGCCACAGCAGGCGCCTGCCGCGCTCATCGCCGCCGTCGTACGCAGTGAAGTCGCTGTAGGCCTTCTGCGCGTCGATCGTCCCGCTCCACAGGTAGGTGCGGTTCGGTCCGGTCGCACTCATCGCCGAACAGTGGTATCCGTCGCCGACGGTGTAGGCGTCGGCGAGCGCGTACTGAAAGGGGATGTCGTCGCGGGTCAGATAGCCGAGTGTCGTCAAGCGACCCTTGGCCGCGACCCAGCCGTTCATCAACCCGCCCTGCCAGGCCTCGTGCTGGTCATACCAGCTGTGCGGCGTCCCGATGTAGCCCGCAACGCCGACCGACGACGACGGCGGTTGATGTGCCTCTGGGTACGCCGTCGGCGCTGCGTCGCCGAGGCGCCAGGGGTACTGCGTGGCCGTGACCGGCGCGCCGAGTGGAGAAGTCGGCTGCTGGAAGACCGAGTAGCCACCGGGCAGCGTGACCGTCGACCGGTCGCCGAAGCCGCGCACACCTCGCATGGAACCGAAGTAGTGGTCGAAGCTGCGGTTCTCCTGCATCAGCACCACGACGTGCTTGATGTCACGCAGGTCGCCGTACGTTGGCGCAGTTGTGCGCGGATCGCGGGGTACCGCCGCGGCAGCCGGGCTTGCGCCGCGACCGAGGACGGCAGCGCCGGCAGCGATTGTGCCGGCAGCGAGAAAGCTCCGGCGGGAAAGGCCCCCCATTGGCCGCAACCCTAGCGAGCGAGAGACTGGCGCGATGCCCGCGAAGACGAAGGCTGACAGTCATGAGCTGATCCGCGTGCACGGCGCACGCGCGAACAACCTCAAGGACATCAGCGTTGCGATCCCGAAGCGCCGGCTGACCGTCTTCACCGGAGTGTCCGGCTCGGGTAAGAGCTCACTTGTCTTCGGCACGATCGCCGCCGAGTCGCAGCGGCTGATCAACGAGACCTACAGCGCGTTCGTTCAGGGCTTCATGCCGACGCTGTCCCGGCCGGAGGTTGACGTTCTCGACGGTCTGACGACGGCGATCATCGTCGACCAGGAGCGAATCGGGGCCAACCCGCGTTCCACCGTCGGCACGGTCACCGATACCAACGCGATGCTACGGATCCTTTTCAGCCGGATCGCAAAGCCCTACGTCGGCCCGCCGAACGCGTTCTCATTCAATGTTCCTTCGGTACGGGCGAGCGGGGCAATCACCGTCGAGCGCGGCAACCGCAAGACGGTCAGAGCGACGTTCAACCGCCTCGGCGGCATGTGCCCGCGCTGCGAAGGCATGGGCAACGTCAACGACATCGACCTGACGCAGCTCTATGACGAGTCGAAGTCGCTCGCGGAGGGTGCATTGCTTGTGCCCGGCTACGCGGGTGGCGGCTGGAACTCCCGGCTCTACAGCGAGTCGGGCTTCTATGACCCCGACAAGCCGATCCGCAAGTTCACCAAGAACGAGCTGCACGATCTGCTCCACCGCGAACCGACCCGGATGAAGATCGCGGGCATCAACATGACCTATGAGGGTCTGATCCCGCGGATCCAGAAGTCGATGCTTTCCAAGGACGTAGAGTCGCTCCAGCCGCACATTCGGGCATTCGTCGACCGGGCAGTGACGTTCACGACGTGCCCCGAGTGCGAGGGCACGAGGCTGGCGAAGGAGGCCCGCGCGGCGACCATCAAGAAGGTCAACATCGCCGATGCCTGCGCGATGCAGATCAGTGATCTCGCGGAATGGGTGCGGCAGCTGCACGAGCCTTCCGTGGCCCCTCTGGTCGATGCTCTCGGCGCGGCGCTGGACTCATTCGTCGAGATCGGGCTCGGCTATCTCTCGCTGGACCGACCGTCGGGGACACTGTCCGGTGGCGAGGCTCAGCGGGTGAAGATGGTCGGCCACCTCGGCTCCTCGCTCACCGACGTGACGTACGTCTTCGACGAGCCGACAGCTGGGCTGCATCCGCACGACGTGCGCCGAATGAACGACCTGCTGCTCCGGCTGAGAGACAAGGGCAACACCGTGCTCGTCGTCGAGCACGAGCCGGAGACGATCGCGGTGGCAGACCACGTCATCGATCTGGGGCCCGGAGCGGGCGCGGCCGGCGGCACCGTGTGTTTCGAGGGCACGGTGGACGCGCTGCGAAAGAGCCGTACCGTCACCGGGCGCCATCTCGATGACCGCGGTGCGATCAAGGAGAGCGTCCGGACGCCCACGAGCACGCTCGAGATCAGGGGCGGGTCGCGGCACAATCTCCGCGATGTCGACGTGGACATCCCGCTCGGGGTGCTCGTCGTGGTGACCGGAGTTGCCGGCTCCGGCAAGAGCTCCCTGGTGCACGGGTCGATCCCCGCGGGAGCAGGTGTGGTGTCGGTGGACCAGGCACCCATCCGGGGTTCACGTCGGAGCAACCCGGCGACGTACACCGGATTGCTCGAGCCGATTCGCAAGGCCTTCGCGAAGGCCAATGACGTCAAGCCTGCGCTGTTCAGTGCCAACTCCGAAGGTGCCTGTCCGACGTGCAACGGTCTCGGCGTCATCTACATGGACCTGGCGATGATGGCGGGCGTCGCGACCACGTGCGAGGACTGCGCCGGCAAGGGCTTCGACGCGGCGGTTCTTGAGTTTCGGCTCGGAGGCCGCGACATCAGCGAGGTGATGGCGATGTCGGTCAGCGAGGCGGAGGAGTTCTTCCGGGCCGGTGCCGCGCAGACACCTGCGGCGCACGCCGTTCTCGAGCGGCTCGTCGACGTCGGTCTGGGCTACCTCACGATTGGCCAGCCATTGACCACGTTGTCCGGCGGCGAGCGGCAGCGGCTGAAGCTCGCGACACATATGGCGGACAAGGGCGGCGTCTACGTGCTCGACGAGCCGACAACGGGTCTGCACCTGGCCGATGTCGAGCAGCTGCTCGGCCTGCTAGACCGACTCGTGGCTGACGGCAAGTCGGTCATCGTCGTCGAGCATCACCAGGCCGTGATGGCCCACGCGGACTGGATCATCGACCTAGGCCCGGGCGCCGGCCATGAGGGCGGGCGAATCGTCTTCGAAGGAACGCCTGCTGAGCTGATTGCCGCTCGTTCCACCCTTACCGGCGAGCACCTCGCGGACTACGTAGCGACCTGAGATTCGCCGCCGCGACAGCGAGCGCGGCGACCGCGACAACCATCGCGGCGACAGGGTCCGGCCACGACCAGTCCAGCGTCTTGTTGAGCACCAGCCCGACGACCGTCCCGGCAGCGGTGCCACCGCCGATCAATGAGAGCCAGCCGTCCGCGACCAGCGCCGGGCTCGGGATGACGCGCCCGAGTCGCCGCTTGCGAACGCCGAGGAACCCGAGCACGACGATCGAGCAGCCTGCGACGACGATGCCGCCGACTGGCTCGGTGGTGTGCCCGGTGCGCACCAACCGAAGGATGCTCGCGGCCAAGGTCGCCAGACCGACAACAGCGAGCCCAAAGGTCACCAGCCGGAGCGCGACGGCTTCATGCCGCTCGGAGAACGACTCGTGTCGGATCGCGTGCCGGAAGTGGAGCACGAGTGCGATCGAGCCGCACATGTCGAACACTCCGACAGCGCCGAATGCGACCAGCACGATGCTCCCGGCCAGCATTCCGAACGTGATCGCGGCAGCGCTGGAGCACGCCGTCCACGCGATGGATGCCGCCGACGCCGTCAGTCCCGCCTTCAGGTTCTGGACGCCCGCCGACTCGAGGGTCTGATCGCGCACGTGTCCTCCAAGGAACTCGTGCCGACCAGGCTTCCCGGCTCGCCATCCGCACCGTCGCGGATCCGCGGCCATTTTATCTCTTCGGACTGAGCGCCGCCGCTTCTGGTACGACTTTGGTCTGAGGCGCCTGGCTGTCCTTACCTCATAACCTCGCTCGTACCGTGACGCGAGGGGTAGGTCCGTTGATGAACAGCGCCCACGGTCGTTCCGCGCCGTCGCTGATCGGGCGAGTGTGGGTCGACCCGATCGCGCCGAAGGTGCCCGAGGTCATCGCGATCTTCTGGCTGGTCAAGATCCTCACCACGGCGGGCGGCGAGGTTACTTCCGACTTCCTGAAGCGCTACGGCAACTTCAGAGGCGGCGGCTGTGAAGTTCTCCTCTTCGTCGTCGGACTCTTCCTGCAGTTCGGCACGAAGCGATACCGCGCCCTGTCGTACTGGTGGCTCGCCTTCTCGATCGCCATATTCGGAACCGGCGTGGCGGACTTCCTGCACCTTGACGTCCACCTCTCGTACGCGGCTGACACGCTGCTGTGGGCCGCGATTCTCGGCGCCGTCTTCGTACTCTGGCATCGTCAGGAGGGGACGCTGTCGATTCACAGCGTCCATAGCCGGCCGCGCGAGTTCTACTACTGGGCGACGGTCTTTTCGACCTTTGCGCTCGGTACGGCGCTGGGCGACTACACCGCGACTGCGTTGAACCTCGGATACCTCGGGTCCGGCATCTTCTTCGGGGTCGCGATTGTGCTTCCCGGAATCGCGCACTGGAAGTTCGGGCTCAACGCGGTGACGGCGTTCTGGATGTCGTACGTCCTCACTCGCCCGCTCGGTGCTTCATTTGCCGACTGGTTCAGCAAGCCCGCGGCTATCAAGGGTCTTCACTATGGTGACGGTCCGACCGCGCTGGTCTGCTTCCTGGCCGTGGCCGCCCTCGTTGGCTATCTCGCGGTCGCTCGGCCGGACATCCAGCAGGGCATCGAACAGGTCGAGGTCTAGCTGTCCGCGAACACCGGCATCACGTCGCGCGCGAACGCCTCGACGTTGGCCTCTCCGTCGCCCGGCCAGCCGCACACCAGGTAGCCGTACCCGGCGTCGCGCCACTTTCCGGCATGTTTGCGAGTCGTCTCAAGATCGTCGAGTGACAGCGATCCGGCGCGGGTGATCGAAGCGGGGTCACGGCCGGCTTTCGTTGCGAGCTCGGAGAGCCGGGTGTTTGCCTCATCCATGGTCTTCGGCGTGCCGAACGTGTGCCAGACGTCGGCGTACTTCGCCGCCAGCGGCAGGGTTCGCTTCGGTCCCGAGCCGCCGATCCAGATCGGCGGCCGCGGGCGCTGGACCGGCAGCGGCCGCAGGTACGCCTGCTTCAAAGAGACCTGCTTGCCGTCGTAGTCGACGACCTCGCCGGTGTAGAGGCGCGTCACGATCTCCAACGCATCCTCGAGCAGATCGAAGCGCTCCGCGGTAGGCGGGAAGGGGATCCCCAGCTCGGTGTGCTCCTTGTCGTACCAGGCGGCGCCAAGTGAGAGCTCGAGCCGCCCGTGCGATGCGTGGTCGATCGTCAGCGCCTGCGCGGCAAGCACGGACGGATGGCGGTACGTCACACCGGTCACCAGCAGCCCGAGGCGGATCCGCGACGTGACACCGGCGAGCGCAGCGAGCGTGGTCATCCCCTCGAAGACCTCGCCCGGCCCCTCGCCGTACATGGGCTGGAAGTGGTCGAAGCCCCAGACGCCGTCGAACCCGAGGTCTTCCGCGAGCTTGACCCGCCGGACCAGCTCGTCCCAGGTGACCCGTTGCTGTGCAACATCGAGACCGAATCGCATGTGATCAAACCTAGCCACCGTTGGAGCGACCGGTCCGAGGTGGGCCGCACTCGCTGTTCACCCAGGGCTTCCGTCCCGAAACCTCCTTGTGATAGCACTGCCGCACGAGGCCGGGAAGCCCCCCGCGGAGGTATTCGTGATCGAGCGCACCGAGGAATCGCAGGTCCGCATCGCACAGCAGGCGCTGCTTCGCGCGTTCGGCGGCAGGCTGCCTGCCGTACGCATCGCGGAGGAGGTTGAAGCCGCACGCGCGCAGTTCAAGGACGCCAAGATCCGTACCTTCGTGCCGGTGCTCATCGAGCGCAGCGCGAAGCAGCGGTTGCTGACGCTCGCTCGCCCGACGCCGGTCGGCTAGCGCCCGCCAGCGCCAGCGGTCAGTTGCGCGCGGCGGCGTAGCCGAACACCGCGGCGAGGCCGAGCGCGCTACGCGGCGCGTACGCCGACCGCCACAGACCGCCGTGCGCTGCGTTGCTCGCCTCGTGCTGCCAGGGATGCGACAGCTCAACCTCGGGGGAGTTGAGGTCGTGGACGAGCAGCGCCGCCATCAGGGTGTTGGCCGTGTCGGGCTCGAACACCTCGACGCCGAAGCGATGCGCGCCGGCGTAGGCCGCGGCAAGCGCCCGGTTCTTCACCACGGACCGGGTCCTGGTCGAAGGTGCGACGTTGAGTGACACGTCCACACCGGCCGCGCGCGCGGTGGTGGCGCGCCACCGCTGAAGCCGCTTGGCCAGCGCGTAGTTCGGCCCTTGGATCGGGACCAGCGCGTCACAGATGCCGAGGTCCGTGCCGGGAAGGTACGCACGCTGCAACAGGTTGCCGCGACTGACCGCGCGCAGCGGTCGGCCGGCGAGCTTGCCGACCCGTGACCGCCGGCGGTAGCGGTCGATCGAGTCGGCGACCGCATCCTCCGGGACGACGAACGCGTCGGTAGGTGTCGCGAGGAACGCGAGCGTGACGTCGTCGCGCTGTTGCCGCACCCGCTCGCCGACCAGGTCGACGGCGGCGGACAGCCGCACGTGGTCGGCGCCGTCGGCGTAGGTGTAGTTGCCGATCACGAGTCGCCCGGGAACCTCCGCGAGCCAGTCGGCGACCGCGGGCCCGTCGACCAGCAGGTCGGTGCCTGCGCGTTCGGGGTCCTCCGAGCCGTCGGTTGCGGGCGTGAGCAGATGGCCCGCGCTGCCGCGCGCGTCGGACAGCAACCGGCGCCACAACTCAGCGCTGGGAACGTCGATGGCGGCGACCGTCGCGCCCCAACGCAGCAGCGCCGGCAGCGGACCCATCTGTGAGCCGGCGCCGAGCACCGCGACCGTGTGACCGTCGAGGCGCAGCCAGTCCGGGTGGTCGACCACCGTGCCAACCGCCGAAGCGGTCGATGGTTCGATCACCCCATCGGCCACCCAACGGGCGAGTTGTTCGTGGATCTCCTCGCCGCGCAGCTTCTGGCCTCGATAGGGCAGCGCCAGGTCGTCATCACGCGACCCTTCACCCTTGACCTCGACGGTCTGCAACGCGTGGCCGACCGGCCGGTCGAGGATGCTTCGCAGCGGCTGCTCGGTGCCGTCGGCGTCGACCACGACCAGGCCGTCGTGAAACGCGTCGAGCCCCGCGGAGGCGATGGCGTTCCAGTCCTCGGGCGTGGCCAGTCCGGCTTCGACCATGCGGCGGAAGTGCGCGACGTAGCCGGAGCGCCACGAGGTCTCGCGTTCGGCCGCGAGAGCGCCGACGGGGTCGACGGCGGCGAGGGCGGCCGCGACGGTCTGCCGCCCGAACCGCGAGCTGCTGCGCTGCCCTGATTCATCGGCAGCGAACTGCACGCCCGGTGTCGCCGCTGTCATGCGGCGAGCGCGGGCTCGGGCTGTGGCTCGCCGGTGATTCTCGCGACCTTGCCGTCGCCCCGGTTGGGAAGTGCAAGCCGGAAGACGGTCGCCCAGGCCGAGCCGAGCTGCTTGGGGAACGAGCCGGTGACGTAGTTGAGGCCGTACCGGGAGAAGATCTCCTGCACCTTTGGCGCGATCTCCTGGTAGCGGTTGCTCGGCAGGTCCGGGTAGAGGTGGTGCTCGATCTGGAAGGACAGGTTGCCGGTCATCATGTGCAGCGCGGGGCCGCCGCTGATGTTGCCGGCCCCGAGCATCTGGCGCAGGTACCACTCACCGCGGGTCTCATCGACGATCGAAGCGCGGGTGAAGGTCTCGACGCCCTTCGGGAAGTGGCCGCACATGATGACCGAGTGGGTCCACAGGTTGCGGACCAGGTTGGCGGTCGCGTTGGCGGACAACGTGGTCAGAGCGGAGGGGCCGGACAGCAACGGGTGGAGCAGGTAGTCGCGCGTCGCCTGCTTGCGGATCTTGCGCAGGACGCCCTTGGTCTTCGCCTTGAACTCCGCCTTGTCGGTGCGTCCCTTGATGACCTTGCCGATCTCGAGGTCGTACGCCGCGATGCCGTACTCGAACAGGCACGCGTTGAGGAAGTTGTAGAGCGGCTGCCCGAGGTAGAACTTCGACCAGCGCTGGTCCTCGTCGACGCGCATGATGCCGTAGCCGAGGTCGTTGTCCTTGCCGAGCACGTTGGTGTACTTGTGGTGCACCTGGTTGTGGGAGTGCTTCCACGCGTCCGACGGGGTGGCGTTGTCCCACTCCCATGTCGTGGAGTGGATCTTCGGGTCGCGCATCCAGTCCCACTGGCCGTGCATGACGTTGTGCCCGATCTCCATGTTCTCGAGGATCTTGGCGATCGACAGGCCGACCGTGCCGGCGAGCCACGCGGGTGGGAACAGGGACACGAGCAGCACTGCCCGGCTGGCGAGCTCGATGCGCCGCTGCGTCTCGATCACCTTGCGGATGTACTTCGCGTCACGCTCGCCGCGGCTGCCGATGATCTGCTCTCGGATCGCGTCGAGCTCGCGGCCAAGGGCTTCGATGTCCTCGGCGCTCAGATGCGCAACGGGACTGACGGCCTGGCGCTGGATCGCGGTCATGCGAACTCCCTGGTTTGAATGAACACGGCTCGTGTCGAGCCTTGGGTAACGGTCAGAGGTCGATGTGGCAGGCACCTGCGGCGGCGTTGATGCAGGTCTGAATCTTGACGCCGTCGCCTTCAGCCGCGGTGGTGAGATCGCCGGTGCGCAGGTCACGCACGACGCCTTCGCGCAACGGAACAACGCAGCCCATGCAGATGCCCATCCGGCAACCGGACGGCATGAGCACGCCGGCCGCCTCGCCGGCGGTGAGGATCGGCGTCGCGCCATCCGCTTCGACGCTGATGTTGCTGGTGCCGAAGTTCACCGTGCCGCCCTCGCCCGCGACGACGACGAGCGGGCGGAAGCGCTCGGTGTGCAGGCGGTCGATGATCCCTTTTGCAGACCAGTGGGCCTCCGCCGCGTCGAGCATCCCGGTTGGTCCACACACCCAGGTCTCGCGCTCGGCCAGGTCGGGGACGAGCTGGTCGAGCTGCTCGACCTGAAGCATGCCGTGGATGTCGTCGTGCCGCTCGATCAGCTGCAGGCCCGAGGTCTCGGCGAGGCGGCGGAGCTCGCCGCCGAAGATGACGTCGTCGCGGGTCGGCGCGCAGTGGACGAGCACCGCGTCGTCGAGGGAGTCGAGGCCGTCTCGGAGCATGCCCATGACAGGGGTGATGCCACTGCCGGCGGTGAGGAACAGCGCCTTCGCGGGCCGCTGTTGCGGCAGCACGAAGTCACCGGTCGCCTGGTCGAGCTGCAGGATCTGCCCGGGTCGGCTGCGGCGCACCAGGTGGTTGCTCACGACCCCGTCGGCGATCGCCTTGACGGTGACGGTGATGCAGCCGTCCGCACGCGGAGGCTCGGTGGTTGAGTACGCCCGCCATTGGCGGACGCCGTCGACATCGACGCCGATCCGCACGTACTGGCCGGCAACGTGATCGCGCCAGCCTCGGCCGGGCTTGAGGACCAGCGTCGCGGCGTCGCGGGTCTCCGGCCGCACTTCGACAATCCGTGCCCGCAGCTGTGCCGGGGACTGCAACGGGCTGAACAGATCGAGGTAGTCGGACGGGACGAGCGGCGTGGCGAGCAGGCGGGCGACCCGGGTCGCCGCCGCCTTCAGCGAAGGACCGCCGGACTGGGGTGTTCGGGGAGAGTCAAGGATGGCCACAACCTGAGCATCACACTTCCTGGGGGATAGTGTCTTGCGCAGAACGAGTGGCATACTGCATCTGTTTTGTTCTGAGATGATAATCCTGGGCTGGAGTTGAGGCAGCATGGTCGATCACGCCGGCCGGCCGCTGGGCCTAGGACTCGCCCCGGCGATCGTCGACGGCTTGCGCGCCCAGCTGCCGAGCGTCGCCGAGCGCACCGTCGACGCGGTCATCGCGGAGGTCGCGGAGTACGCCGAGCCGATGCGCGGCGAGCTCGGCGCCAACATCACCCGCGCCGTGGAGATGGCGCTCGGGACCTTCCTACGGCTGGTCGAGACGGCCGCAACGCTGGAGCCCGGCGGTCCGCTCGCCGCAGCGCTCGAGGGCGCCTACGCGCTGGGCCGCGGCGAGGCAAGAGCCGGCCGCACGATGGACGCGCTGGCCGCGGCGTACCGCGTGGGTGCGCGGGTGGCCTGGCGCGAGTGGGGAACGGTCGCGGTTGACGAGGGCGTTCCGCCTTCCGTCGTCGTGCAGTTCGCCGAGCTGGTCTTCGCCTATATCGACCAGCTCTCGGCGGCGAGCGTCTCGGGTCACACCGACGAGCTCGCCACGACGGGGCGGGTCCGTGGCCAATATCTCGAGCGCCTGGGCCGCGCGCTGGTGGCGGGCGCGGACAGCGAGGAGCTGGCGCACCGCGCTGACCGCGCGGACTGGCAGCCGCCGGCGACGCTGACCGCGGTGCTGTTGCCGTCCCCTCACGCGAACGCGGTGGCGGGCCTGCTGGACCGGCGCACCCTGGTGCTGTCTTCCGACGTGACCGCCGCGGGACTACCGGACGACGTGAGCACGCTGCTGGTGCCAGATGCGGACGAGGCGCGCGCGTCGTTGCTGCAGCTGGTGCGAAACCGCCCGGCCGTGGTGGGTCCGACGCGCGTCTGGACCGACGTCAGGTCGTCGTTTCTCCGGTCCGTCCGGGTGCTGAGTCTCACCGCGCCGCGCGACGCCCCGGTCGATACCGAGGAGCACCTCGCCGCGCTGGTGTTGAGCGCGGACGCCGAGGCGACCACAGATCTGCGCACCCGGATGCTCGAGCCGCTCAGCGGGTTGCCCGCAGCGACCGCGGCGCGGCTCGCGGAGACCTTACGGTCCTGGCTGCTCCACCAAGGCCGCCGCGACGATGTCGCGGCTGAGCTGTTCATCCATCCGCAGACGGTCCGCTATCGGATGACGCAGCTGCGGACGCTCTACGGCGACCGACTCAACGATCCGCACGCCGTCTTCGAGTTGATCGTCGCCCTCGGACCTCGACAAAGCGCTGGTCAGCCGATCTGAGCCAGCTCGTCGATGTCGTCGGCGGGCAGCGATCCCGACACCACGGCCGACACCTCTGTTTCGAGCAGGGTGACGTTGCCGCCGTACGTCGACAGGAACGCCGTGTCGGCGGCGTCGCGCCCGGTGCTGATTCGCACGAGAGCGCTTCGGGGGGCCAGGGCGGTGGCGTCCACCACGTACCACCGGTTGCCGATCGCGACCTCGGCCACGGCGTGAAAGTCCATCGGCGACAGCCCCGGAGCGTAGACCGCGACCATCCTCGCCGGAACGTCGCGAGCGCGCAGGAGTGCGATCACGAGTTGCGCGTAGTCGCGGCAGACGCCTTCTCGCGCGAGCAGGGTCTCGACAGCGCCATCCGTCGGGCGGCTCGCCCCTGGCAGGTAGGTCAGCCTGGTCCCGACCCAGGACGAAACAGCCGTGAGCAGCTCGCGGTGATCGGTGATGCCGGCGAACTCCCGGGCGGCCGTTGCCACGAGCTGGTCGGACTCGGCGTAGCGGCTCGGACGCAGGTAGCGGATCGAGTCCGCAGCGGTTACCCGAGCCGGTTCGGTGCGACCGGTCACCGTCGCCTCGTAGGTGACTGTGACGCGACCCGAGTCGATGGTGAGCCGGTGTGCCCGGCCCGAGTCGGTCATCGCCACCACTCGCGGGACGAGCGTGCCGTCGGGGCCGGTGACCGTGAGACTTTCCGTGACGTCGAGGGACCGATCCGCCGCAACTGCTAGCTGGAGGATGACGTCCGACGGCCCGTCGACGCCCATGAGCAGGCGAGCCTGAACGGTCCGCGTGCCGACGTCGGTCATCCCCCCATGCTCTACCTGGTTACTGCTCGGCGGCGAGCTGGTCGGCAAGCCTCTGGCGGCGTGACTCGAGGTTCTCGATCAGGGCGTCCTGCTCCGCGTAGCTCGTGAGCGAGTCGGCCCCGTCCGATCGGTCGCCAATGTTCTCCATACGGATCTCACGTTGTTCTTTGAGGTCGGAGAGCGTCCCGTCGATCTCAGCGATCTCCGCCGCAGTCGCGCGCTGATCTGTTTCGCTCACTTGTTGCCCCAACCTCGTCCTATCGGCGAATGCCCTGACGTCATCGTGTTCCGCTATCCGAGGTTCGCCAAACCCCGAATGCTGACGTCCACGTCCACCAGCGGCATGATGGAGTTGACGACGCGTCCGAGCAGACAGAGGGACTGACCATGGCCGACCGCAGCAGGATCTACGTAAACGGCGAGTGGATTGCCTCGACCGGCACAGGGACGATCGACGTGATCAACTCGGCCACCGAGGTCATCATCGACAGCGTTCCTGAGGGAACACCCGAGGATGTCGACAAGGCGGCCAACGCAGCGGCTGCCGCCTTTCCCGCATGGTCCGCGCGACCACTTGCCGAGCGCATCGACTTGGTGGCGAAGGTCGGGGCGGCACTCGCGGCGCGCCAGGACGAGCTGGCGAACATCATCGCGCAGGAGCTCGGTATGCCGATCGGCCTCGCGGGCCCGGTGCAGGCCGGGTTGCCCGCGGGTGCGTTCATCAGCGCGGCGGAGGCCGCGAAGAGCTTCGAGTGGGAGACCGAGATCGGCAACTCGCTCGTCGTTCGCGAGCCGGTCGGCGTGGTGGGCGCCATCACGCCGTGGAACTATCCCCTCTTCCAGATCGCCCTGAAGGTCGCGCCGGCGCTGGTTGCCGGCTGCACGGTCGTCCTCAAGCCGAGCGAGGTAGTGCCGCTCAATGCCTATGTGCTGGCTGAGGCGATCGACGAGGTCGGCCTCCCGCCGGGTGTGTTCAACATGGTCAGCGGTGTCGGTCCGGTTGTCGGTGAGGCGATCGCCAGCCACCCCAAGGTGGACATGGTGTCGTTCACCGGTTCGACCCGGGCGGGCAAGCGCGTCATGGAGCTCGCGTCGGCGTCGATCAAGCGCGTGTCGTTGGAGCTCGGCGGCAAATCGGCGAACATCCTGCTCGACGACGCGGACTTCGCCCGCGCGGTCCCGACCGGGCTGTTCGGCTGCTTCATGAACTCCGGCCAGACCTGCTCGGCACTGACCCGGATGCTGGTCCCGCGGGACAAGCTCGCGGAGGTCGAGGAGCTCGTGATGGCCGGCATCGAAGGCTTCACGCCCGGTGACCCGTTCGAGGCAGGTCGTCGTCTCGGACCGCTCGTGTCCGCGGTGCAGCGCGACCGGGTCCGCGGCTACATCAACAAGGGGATCGAAGAGGGCGCCAAGCTGCTCACCGGCGGACCAGAAGCACCCGAGGGTCTCGACAAGGGCTACTACGTCCAGCAGACCGTGTTCTCGGGCGTCACGCCGGAAATGACGATTGCCCAGGAGGAGATCTTCGGGCCGGTGCTGGCGATCATGCCGTACGACACCGAGGAAGAAGCGATCGAGATCGCGAACGGCACGCCCTACGGTCTGGCGGGTGCGGTCTGGAGTGCGGACACCGAGCGGGCGGAGCGGGTGGCCCGTCGGCTGCGCACCGGTCAGGTCGACATCAACGGCGGGGCGTTCAACCCCGAGGCTCCGTTCGGCGGCTACAAGCAGTCGGGCATGGGTCGCGAGCGCGGCATCTACGGTCTCGAGGAGTACGTCGAGACCAAGGCGGTCCAGCGCTAGCTGCTGTGTTGAGCTGAAAGCCTTGTTGGACTGATCGGTGCCTAGGCCGACCGGCCCGCGGACGGAGCGGCACTCCCGCACGCTGTGGTTTGTGCAGGGTTAGCGGTAGCGGGCTACTGCTGGGCCTGCACAAACCGAGCGGCGCTGGTGCCGTTGACGAAGATGTCGGCGAAGTGCGCGGCGACATCCTTCGCCGACCAGCGGCCGCCGGGCTTCAGCCACAGGTACGCGTGGTTGTGCATGCCGAGCCACGCCAGTGCCGCCAGGCGTGGGTCGGTCTTGCGGAGCTCTCCGGCCTTGATGCCGTCGCGCAGGATGTCCTCGACGGCGGATTCGAAGACATGTCGGCGCTTGTGGAAGTCCGTGGCGCGCGCTCCGGTCAGTGCAGGGAACTCGTGCAGCAACACCCACACGTGGTCGGGCAGGCGCGCCACGATGCTGAGATACTCCGCGCCCAGCATCTGCAGTCGCTCGACCGCGCTTCCGCCAGACGCCGCGACTCGGTCGACACCCGCGAGCACCTCGTCCATCACGAGGTCGGTGATGGCGACGAGCAGCTCTTCCTTCGACCCGATGTAGTGGTAGAGCGCGCCCTTGCCGAGGTCGTTCGCCTCGCACAGCTCCGCGATGCCGGTGCCGTGGTAACCGCCTTGCGCGAAGGCGGTCGCGGAGGTGTCGACGATGGCCGCACGCCTGGTCTCCCAGTTGGCTCCGCGGGTCGTCAACTCAGCCCTCCTGGAGGTGGGCCATGAAGCCAGCCGACCACGACATCAGGTCGGCGGGCACGACGTAGCCGGTCTCGTCGTTGATCGCCGCCCACTGCGCGGCGACGTCTTCCATCGTCGGGACCACGCCTTCATGCAGGTAGCCCGGGGTCGAGGCGAGCAGGAGCCGTGAGAACCGGCCGGCGCCTGCGGCGTAGATCTCACCGGACACCGGACAGTCCTCATGGGCGAGGTACGCCGTCATCGGTGCGACCAGGTCGGGGTCCATCCGTTCGGCCAGCGCATCCGGCACCTCGCCCGCCATCCGCGTCATTGCGGCAGGAGCGACGGCGTTGACGCGGATCCCGTGCTTCTTGCCGGCTACTGCGAGGCTTCGGGTCAGGCCGATGACGCCGCCCTTCGCCGCGGCGTACGACGTGTTGTTGGGCAGTCCGAACACTCCTGACGAGGTGGTCATCACGATGCGGCCGTAGCCCTGCTCGACGAAGTGTGGCCATGCGGCGCGTGCGGTCACGAACGATCCGCCGAGATGCACCGCGAGGTGTCGCGCGAAGTTGTCGTCGTCGATGTCGGGCATTCCGGCCCAGCTGATGACGCCGGCGTTGTTGATGAGGACGTCGACGCGGCCTAAGTGCTCGATGGCGGCGTCGATGAGCGCCTGCGCCGCGGACGGGGAGGAGATGTCGTTGGTGTCGGCGACCGCCGCGCCCCCCGTCGCGACGATCTCTGCGACGACATCCGCCGCCGGGCCGGCATCGCTGCCGTCACCGCCGGCCGAGCCGCCGAGGTCGTTGACGACCACGCTGGCACCTCGCGCCGCGAGGAGCAAGGCATAGGCGCGCCCGATGCCCCGCCCCGCTCCCGTGACGATCGCGACGCGGCCGTCGAAGCGGAGTTCGTTCGGAGCCCGCACGTTCAGGCCGGCACCGGCGCTTTGAAGCCGAGCAGCTTGCCGAGGGTGCCGCCGAGGATGGCCTTGCGCTCGTCGTCCGGCACTCCGACGAACAGCTCCTTGATGAGCTCCCGGCTGCCGCGGAAGGTGCCTTCGGCGTGCGGGTAGTCGTTGCCCCAGGTCAGCGTCGACAGTCCGGTGATGTGCCGGCAGGCGACCGCGACCGGGTCGTCCTGGAATTGCACGTGGAACTGTCGCCGTACGTACTCGCTCGGCGTCAGCGGGTACGGCCACTTCTCGTTGAGCCGGAACAGCTGCGCCATGTTCGGCTGATCGTTGGCCGGTCGTGAGTCATCCCACCGGCCGAGCCACCAGTCCGCATCCTGGCCGATGCCCGTGATCCAGCACTTGTCCATGCCGCCGACCAGCGAGGAGAGCCAGTGCGCGTTGAACTCGATGAGGTGGAAGTGCAGCTCGGGAAAGCGCTCGGGAACCCCGCCGCCGACGAGTTGGCAGATCAGCTGCTGAGGAGCCAACGTGCTGTAGACGGCCTGGGTGACCATCCGTTTGGCGGCCGCCTTCTCGGTCATCGGCTGGTTGACCTGTGCGGCGTTCTCCAGCACCACCTTCAGGGTGGTCGCTTCGGTGTCGTCGACCTTCACGCCGCCGGTCTGGGTGTGGAAGAAGACCTGTACGCCGTTGGCGACCGCTGCGGCCCACACCGGATCAAGGTCGCGGGTGTAGTAGCTACGCGGCGGTGTCGCCGGTAGCAGGATCGCGCGGAACCCCGCTGATGCGACCCGTTCGATCTCGGCGACGGCGTCCGGGATATCGGTCAAGGGGATCGGCGCAGTTGGGCAGATGCGATCGAAGTGCGGTGTGTAGGTCTCAACGATGTAGTCGTTGTAGACGCGGGCATGTGCGATCGACAGCTCGTGGTCGTCGGAGTAGAGGCCGAACAGCGAGAGGTTCGGGTGCATGACCTGGACGTCGACGCCGTCGAGATCCATGTCCTCGAGGATGTGCTCCGGGTCGCCCTCGGGCATCCGCCCACGGGTCTGGCGGTAGCGCGAGATCGTCCAGCCCTCGTAGCCGGCGGTGTGGAGCCGGCGAAACTTCCGAGCGCCCTCTGCCACCCATGGTTCGTCGAGCTCGAAGTCCTCTTCCCAGACCGCGCGGTCGCGCAGATGCCGGGGGAGCCTGGTCTTGAACAGGTCGGTCGGCTCGAGAACGTGCCCATCTGCTGAGACGACGAAGTCCTTCTCGCTCACACGTCCTCCACCACAACCGCCACCCAACAGCCGCGCCGGCTGTCGACCGGCACGGTATTTACTGTACCGGTCGGTACAGAAACACAGAAGAGGGAGATTCACCCGTGGCCAAGCGGTGGGCGCAGCGACCGGACGGCTCGACCTGGGGCGACTGGGGCGAGGACGACGAACTCGGCCGGATCAACCTGCTGACGCCGGAGAAGGTGTTGCAGGGCGTCCGCGAGGTCGAGGCGGGGATCAGCTTCTGTCTGAGCCTGCCGCTGGACTTCCCGGGTGGCACCGCGCTCAACCAGCGCCGCTACCCGCCGAAGCTCGCACCGACCGAGGACATGAACGGCGTACCCGACGTCTTCTACAACGTCCGGATGAGCGAGATGGCCGACTGGGGTGACCCGCGGTACGTCGACGTCTGGGCGGACGACGTCGTCACGCTGTCGCTGCAGTACTCAACGCAGTGGGACTCGCTCGCGCATGTGGGTGCGGAGTTCGACGCCGACGGCGACGGGGTCGACGAGGCGGTCTACTACAACGGCTACCGGGCCGGCGTCGACCTGGTCGGGCCCAGCGACGACGCGCGCGGCGACGGCAGTGGTCACCGCAGCTTCGCCCACCATCTGGGCCTGGAGCACATGGCCGCTAAGGGCGTGCAGGGTCGCGGCGTGCTCGTCGATCTCTGGAAGCACTTCGGTGACGAGTGGCGCGGTGTCGACCTCGCGGCACTCCAGGAGGTCATGGCCGCCGACGACGTGGTGGTCGAGCCCGGCGACATGTTGCTGCTGCACACCGGCTTCGCAACCCGGGTCCTCGAATGGGACCGCAATCCGGATCCTCGCGCGATCCATCGGACCGGCACCTATCTCGATGCCCGCGACCCGTCGTTGCTCGAGTGGGTGGCGGACTCCCAGATCTCGGCGCTGGTCGCGGACAACTACGCGGTCGAGGGACTGCTCGGCAAGGACTCCGATCCGAGTCGTCACTCGTTCCTGCCGCTGCACAACCTGTGCCTGTTCCGGCTCGGCGTGCCACTTGGGGAGATGTGGCTGCTGGATCAGCTTGCCGCGTGGTTGCGCGACAACGGGCGCAGTCGATTTCTGCTCACCGCGCCGCCCCTGCGGCTCCCGGGCGCGGTCGGCTCGCCGCTGACTCCTGTTGCCACTGTCTGAGGGACACTCAGCGAGTCTCTGATTGGGCCTGCGCACGGCCTCGTTCCCAGTGGGATGTGGTGACCGCGTAGTCGGCGACGTGCCCGCAGCGCAACGCACCGTCGAGCCAGGCGGGGATGCCCATCTCCTTGCAGCGCACGAAGAAGAAGAGGTCGTCGCCGTGCGGGTTCCTGACCTCATGCCAACGTTCGTCGCCGTACGCGGCCGCCATGTCCTCGAATACCGAGCGCTGTACCAACGCGCATCCGAGGCCGAATCCGTCGACGCGAGTGAGGCCGTCGAATGGCTCGTCCATCAGGGCGACCGGGTCGAGCGTGAATACCGCGGGAGCGGCGCCGCTGGTCTTCGTGTGGTAGAGCCCACCGACGATTCGCCGGTCCGCGCTGAGGAGCCGGTCGAGTGCATCGGGCGGCACGGTCATGTCCGAGTCGACCCAGAGGATGTGGGTGAAGCCGACCGGTGAATCGAGTACCTCGCGTACGAGTGTGTTGCGAGCGACGTCCAAGTAGAGACCGTTGGAGAAGAAGAGGCCCTGCACTTGCCCGCTCTGGACGGTCTTCTGGATCAGACCGATCAGGCTCGTGATCGCCAGCGGTGACACCGCTTCGAACAGCGGCATTGCAAGTGCGACCCGCACGGCGGCGTCCGCCTCGCGCCGTTCCGCGATGACGGAAGTCGTGGTCGCTTCCGAGACAGCGGCGCTCGTGCACACGATGTCAGGATCGAGGTAGGCCTCCACCCCGGATTCGCTGCAGCGTTCGAAGAACGCGACGTCCTCGCTGCGTCCGTAGACGCGTCGATGCCAGACGTTGTCTCCGTAGTGCTCGCTGAGCTGCCGGTAGACGTCGGAAAGAACCAGCGCGCACCCGAGACCGAACCCATCGACGCGAGTGAGCTCTGAAACCGGTCGGTCGAGCCAGCGGAACGGATCGAGCTGGTACGCGCCGTTACTTGGTCGCTCCAGCCTGCGCGGTTGTAGACCTCCGACGACTTGCCTGTCGTGTGCGAGCAGCGTGGGCAACGCCGAAGGCGGGATGACCACGTCCGGGTCGATCCACATGATGTGTGTGGAGCTTCCTTGCGAGAGGACACTTTCGACGATTGAGTTGCGGACCGCGTCGTAGAGCCAGTGGTGACCGAAGAACACCCTGTCGAGAAGATCGTTGTCGATGGAACTGAACACCAGCTCGGCGAAACTGGCCACGGCCGCCGGCGCGACGTGCCCTTCGAGCGGCATCGCGAGGGTCACCTTCGCGGGTACGTGCATGACTCCTCGCCTGCTGGGTCTTGCGGCCACCATAAAGGTTGTTCCGCGCGACTAGGAGAAGCGGAAGGCGTTGTAGTCGTTGGCCTTTTGCTCGGCGATCATCGAGAGGAGCTTGGGTCGGCCTGCGGCGTTGAGCAGGTACTTGCGGGGCTTGCCCGGCACGTTCGTACCGAAGTAGTAGCTCTTCTCGGTGAACGACGGCGGCCGGCGCGCGGCGCGGTCGATCATCGCGGTCCACGCATCCTCGGCTTCGGGCGGGACCTCGACGGTCGATGCGCCGCGGTTGCGTGCGGCGACCAGCAGGTCGGTGACGAACTCGACCTGGTCGCCGTTGTAGCGCGGGTTGTTTCCCGCCGCGGCATGCGGGCCGCCGGGGAAGAAGAGGTTGGGGAACCCGACCGTCTGTAGACCTAGATATGTCGACGGCCCGTCGGCCCAGTGGTCGGTGAGAGCGAGTCCATCGCGGCCTGCCATGCCCATGCGGGAGAGCGCACCCGTCCCGAAGTCGAAGCCTGTCGCCCACACGATGAGGTCGTAGTCCGTGGTGCCAGCGGCTGTCTCGATTCCGGACTCGGTGAGCCGCACGATCGGTGACTGCTTGAGGCCGACGAGCGACACCTTCGGATCGTTGAACGCCTCGAAGTATCCGGTCACGAACGGCGGCCGCTTCTCCCCGAACCGGTGGTCCTTGGGGATCAGCTGCTCGGCGACCGCTGGATCCTTCACGATGGTCCGAATCTTGGCCGCCATGAACTCGCACCACGCGTCGTTCGCGGCTTCATCGAACGTCAGGTCGAGGTAGTGGCTGACGATCTTGCCGAACCCGGGTCGGGCCCACATCTCCTCATAGAACGCCGCACGCTCTTCCTCGGAGTCCTCGAAGGTCTTGCGGTCGCCCGGCGGATGCAGGAATCCGGCGAGTGATGTGTCGAGGGTGTGCTTGATTGACACGAAGTCTGCGCGAAGCTGCTCTTGCTCATCCTCGGTGATCGCGGAGTTGTTCAGCGGGGTGCACCAGTTGGCGCTGCGCTGGTAGACGGTGAGCGCGGCGACGTCGTCGAGAATTGCGGGCACGAGCTGTACGCCGCTCGACCCCGTACCGATGATCGCGACTGTCTTGCCGATGAAGTCGACCTGCTCCGCAGGCCATAGCCCGGTGTGCAGCTGCAGGCCGCGGAATCGGTTGCGTCCGGGGAGGTCAGGGAAGAACGGCACCGACAGCACGCCGGTGGCAGCGACGAGAAATCGCGCAGTGACGGCGTCTCCATCGGTCGTGCGGACTGTCCACGATGCGTTGTTGTAGGTGGCCGTCTCGACCCGCGCCCCGAAGCGCATGTCACGCCGCAGGTCGAAGCGGTCGACGACGTGGTTGAGGTAGCACTCGATCTCGGGCTGGCCTGCGAAGTGCTCCGACCAGCGCCACTCATCGAACAGCTCGCGGGAGAACAGATAGGCGTAGGTGTAGCTCTCCGAGTCGAAGCGCGCGCCCGGATAGCGGTTCCAGAACCAGGTCCCGCCGACGCCGTCTCCGGCCTCGAGCAATACTGCCGAGAACCCGGCCTCGCGGGCACGGTGGAGCTGGTAGATGCCGGTGATGCCGGCGCCGATGACACAGACGTCGAAATCGCAGCCGTCGACCTCGGCAGCGCTGCTCGTCATCGCCGGTGAGTGTACCGACCGGTACAGTTTCGGCGATGAGTGGTGAGCTGAGGTACGCCGATGTCGTCGCCGGGGTCAGTGCCGCACTTGCGGCCTACGGCCAGGCAGTGGACGACGGCCGAACTGATGACGTCGTGGCCGCGTACTGCGCCGATGGCAGCTGCGACATCCAGGCACTCGGCGCGCACCAGGGACACGATGAGCTGAGGGCGGCGTACTCGAAGGTCGAGCCACGTGCTCCTCAGCGACACCTCGTCTTCAACACGCACGTGACGAGCTGGAGCGCAGAAGAGGCGAGCGCCGTCAGTGACTTCGTGTTCATGTTCCGTCGCGACGAGGCCTGGCAGGTGATGCTGGTCGGGCGTTACAACGACACGCTGCATCGCGATGGCGACGTGTGGCGCTTCCACCGGCGCGAAGGCGTGTTCATCACCTGACCGTGCGGCGCGCGGGGTGCGGCCGGGTGTGCTTGCTTTCAAGGTGCGGCGTCTTGAGGACGTGGTTGAGCGCAGCGACGTCAGGTGCACCGAGGCCGGTGACCTCGTCGTAGCCCGGCAGGTCCGGGTAGGGGCCGTTGTCGCCAAGGACGATGTCGGTCAAACCGGGGACCGGTTTCGGCACGAGGGTCGGTACGACGACCGTGATCGCGACCTCCGGAGTCGTCACCGACGTCCCCGGGTTGACGGCGTCATACAGGCCGTAAAGGCCTGGTGATGCGAACCCGAGCAGGTTGCGGTGGCCGGACTCCAGCCGCGCCCAGAAGCCGAGCATCATCGGTGAGGACAGGCTGGTGCCGCCCACGAACGACAGGGTCTTCCCGACGTAGACCTTCACCGGTGTCGCGACATTGGGGTCGCCGTCGAGGGAGATGTCGGGCACTGCTCGACCGCCGGTCACGACGTTCGCCTCGTAGAGCGGATCACTGTCCTGAGTCCAGAATCCCGGGTTCGCGGCGACGCTGAAGCCGCCGCCGCTGCCGACCCAGCCGAGCTCGGCGATGCGGTTGCCCTTTGCGTCGGCGATCAGGCTGGTGCCGCCGACGCAGACGGTGTACTCACCGCTGCACGGCCAGTTGGCTTCGGGAAAGCCGGAAGGGACGCCGGTGGCTGCGACGAAGGCGCAGCCGGCCCCGTTGTCACCGGATGAGGCGAAGAACGTCTGGCCCTGCAAGGCGGCTTCCTGCAGCGTGATGTCGTTGGCCACCATCGCGCCGTCGAGGTAGGCCGTCAGGTCACAGCCACCCAGGCTTGCCGACAGTGCCCGTGCCTGGTTCTGTGCGACGAAGGAGTTGACCCCGGCGACGATGTTCGTGTCGACCAGCGAGCCGATGTTGTACATGTACAGCCGCTTCACCGAGCCGGGGACCATCGTCGAGACCTGCGAGTCCATGTCGAACTCGTCAGCGCCGGACGTGTCGGGCGACTGCGGGCCGACCGGCACAACGGTGACGGGGACGCGCGGCGCGTGCTCCTTGTGCTCTGCGTAGCGCAGCGAGGTGATCGTGCCGGAGATGTCGCCCTCGGTCATCACCGCGACCGCGGTCTTCGACCCGTTGTGCGTCCCCGCGGAGTGGTACGTCGTGTTGAACTGCTTCGGGTAGAGGCCGGCCTCCAGCGCAGGCGGACCGGCCGCCTTGACCAGTGACAGCTTTGCGTGTGACAGCGGGATGTCGTTGAGCCCCAGCACGGCCTGGACCGCGCCGCCCAGCGACGACGGGACTAGTGCGGGGGTGACGTTCAGGAAGCGGCGTACGCCGTTGATGAGCGCGCTCCCGAGTGTGGTGTGGAAGGCCTGCTCGACCCGGGCGACGCTGGCGTCTGCGCTGACCAGGAGGCGGTTACTCGTCACCGAGATGTGCGCGAATCCCGCGTGGCGCAAGTAGCTGGTGACTTTCGACACCGCCGTGGCCGTCGGTGCGAAGCGGGCGTTCCACTGTGCCGGGGTGATGAACCGGTGGTAGCTGCTGCTGCCCTGGGTGTACGTCGCCTTGACCGCGCGGGCGACTGCCGAGCTGTCACGAGGTGCCAGCGCGAGTGAGATGTGCAGCGGCCTCGCGGCGGCCGGCGCGTCGAGCAGCTTCACGTCATGGAGCGTCAGGGCCTTTGTCGCGGTGCTGACCCAATGCGTCGCGGGGGAGGCTCCGGCAACCTGTGCGAGGCCAGTGCCACCGAGGGTGATGGCGGCCACCGCCAGGGCGACGGCGCGACGGTTTCCTGACACAGGGTCACCTTTCAGGCGATCTTGGTGAAGACAGCGTGTTCTCTTTACACACAACGAGGTAGTTCGCCGGGCGTCGCGCTATCCCTCTCGATCCGCGGGGGAGTGACCGCGATCACGGTGACCGGCTGAGGACGCGGTAGTGCAGGTGCAAGGTGCCGGCGCGGAATCGCCGGACGTCGACGAGCTCGAGTGAATCGCGCCGTCCGGCAGGAAACACCGGCTTGCCGCCGCCGACGGTCACCGGCACCACATACAGGTGACAGACGTCGACGAGCCCTGCTTCGAGTGCGGCGCCGGCGAGCTCTGCGCCGCCGATGGACAGGTCGCGCTCGCTGGCCATCTTGAGTGCACGGATCCGGTCCGGATCGAACACCGGCTCGATCGTCGTCCGAGGTGTGCTGGCTGCTGTGAGGGTGGTCGAGAAGACGATCTTCTCCGACCCCCGCCAGATCGCTGCGTACTCCGCGGCGACGTCGGTCTCATCGCGGCTGGTCGCGTCCTGCCAGTAGCGCATCGTCTCGTACATCCGGCGCCCATAGAGATAGGTGCCGATCGGGCGTTCGAGCTGGTTGACCGCGCGGTGGACCTCTTCGTCCGGTGCGGCCCAGTCGAAGGCACCGGTGGAGTCCTCGACGTATCCGTCGAGCGAGCAGATCGCGGCATAGACGAGTTGGGCCATTGCTTCCACCCTGCCACCGATGATTACTCCGAGTAGGTTAGGTTATCCTCACCTGAGTAGCCCGATCTCGAGGAGTGTCTTCGTTGCGAGCACGACCGACTTCCCCGTCCCAACCGGCTCGACTCGCCGCGCTGGCGGTTGCCGCAGGACTCGGGCTGGCCGCGTGCGGCGGATCCTCGAGCGGCGGGACCCCCGCATCGAGCCAACCATCGAGCCTCGCGGGCCAGACGATCACGCTCTACAACGCCCAGCACGAGCAGACGACCAATGCGCTCATCACGGCGTTCACGAAGCAGACCGGGATCAAGGTCCGCGTCAAGGACGACGACGAGGACGTCCTCACCGCACAGATCCAGGAGGAGGGCAGCCACTCCCCGGCGGACGTCTTCTACACCGAGAACTCCAACTGGCTGCAGCAGCTCGACGACCATCACCTGCTCGCCCCGGTTGACGCGAAGTCTCTGGCCGCTGTCCCGCTCGCTGACAGTGCCACAGATGGTGACTGGGTCGGGGTGTCGGCGCGGATCAGCGCGATCGTCTACAACCCGAGCAAGATCTCCGCGTCGCAGGTCCCGACCTCGGTGATGCAGCTTGCCGACCCGAAGTACAAGGGGAAGATCGAGCTCGCTCCGGCTGAGACGGACTTCTGGCCGATCGTCTCATCGGTCGCGCGGGCAAAGGGCGATGCTGCTGCGGAGACGTGGCTTCGCGGGATCAAGGCCAACGCTGGCTCCGATGCCAACGTGCCGGACAACGAGACGGTGACCAGCGACGTCGACAAGGGCACCGCCGACATGGGGTTGATCAACCACTACTACTTCTATCGGGCGCAGGCGGAAGTCGGAGCGTCCAACTTCCACGCCAAGCTCGCGTTCTTCGCGCCAGGTGACCCGGGTTACGTCGAGGACATCTCGGGCGCGGGGATCCTCGCGTCGTCCAGTCATCAGGCGGCCGCTCAGACATTCCTCGGGTTCCTGACCAGCAAGACCGGGCAGGAGATCCTCGCCCACAGCGACAGCTTCGAATACCCGATCCACCCTGGCGTCGCGGCCAGTCCCGAGCTCACGCCGTTGAAGCAGCTCTCGCCCAACGACTTCACCCCGGCTGAGCTCGGCACCGGCCTCAACGCCAAGGGGCTCATGCAGCAGGTCGGGTTGTTGTAGCGGCGAAATGGGCCATCCGTGTCGACCTCGCTGACCGCTCCGCCCGCGCCGGCTGCGCCGTCGTCTCGGGCGCCGCGGTTCGCTCGTCGGCGCGCCCGCTCCGGTCGGGCGACCCTCGCCGTCGGGCTCGTCATCGCCGCGGCGCTGCTCTCGCCGTTGGTGTTGCTCGGGCTCGACGCGCACACGGCAGGCTGGTCGGAGATCCACGCCGTCCTGTTCCGGGATCGGTCGTGGATGCTGCTGCGGCACACGGTGATGTTGTCGGCCTTCGTCGTCGTCTTTGCCGGGGCGCTCGGGATTGGCGCTGCATGGTGCACCGAGCGCAGCGGACTGCCCGCCCGCCGGCTCTGGACGGTGCTGCTCGTGATGCCCGTCGCGATCCCGGACTTCGTCGTGGGCTACGCGTGGCACACGATCGACGCCACGTTGAACCCGCTGTTCGCCGCAACGCTCGTGATGACGATGGGGACGTATCCGCTCGTCTATCTGCCCGTAGCGGCAGCACTGCGCCGCGCCGACCCAGGGATGGAAGACACCGCGCGAAGCCTCGGGGTCGGTCCGGTCCGGACCTTCCTGCGGGTGACGCTGCCGCTGATCCGGACCGCAGTGCTCGGTGGCTGCGTCCTCGTCGTCCTCACGGTGATCTCGGAGTACGGCGCGTTCGAGATCCTGCGCTTTCAGACCTTCACCACCGAGATCTTCACGGAGTTTCAGTTCGACGCGCAGGCGGCGTCCGCGCTTGCCGTGCCACTCGTGTTGCTCGGGCTGCTCGTACTCGCCATCGACGGCGTGATCCCGCGCCGTCAGGTGTCACGCGCCGCGCCGAACCGCGCCCCGGCCGTGCGGCGCCGCGCGTGGTGGCACATCCCGATGGCGATCGGACTGTTCGCGTTGACCGGCTTGGCGGTCGGGGTGCCGATCGGGACGCTTGTCTACTGGATGGCGCAGAGCCACCACACCACGCTGCCGGCTGCGGCGACGCTCGCGTCGGCGACGTGGACCACCGTGCGCTACAGCGCGTGGGGGGCGCTCGCCGCGGTGGTTCTCGCGCTGCCCGTGGCCATGTTGACGTTTCGTCGGGCGACGACGACCCGCGTCGTCGTGGAGCGCGCTACCTATGTCACGCAAGCGGTTCCCGGCGTGGTCATTGCGCTGGCGCTGGTGTTCTTCGCCACGCACTACTTCTTCCGCGTCTACCAGACCGGACTGCTCCTCGTCACGGCGTACGCGATCATGCACTTTCCGCTTGCGCTGGTCTGTGTGCGAACCTCCGTGGCTCAGGCGCCCGCGCGACTGGCCGACGTCGGCCGGTCGCTGGGGCGGGGCCCGACGTACGTCTTCGTGCGGGTGATGCTGCCGCTGATCGCGCCTGGTTTGCTTGCCGGGTTCTGCCTTGTATTCCTCACCGCGGTGACCGAGCTGACCGCCACTCTCGTGCTCGCCCCGATCGGGGTGCAGACGCTTGCGACGCAGTTCTGGGCCTATCAGCGTGAGGTCGCCTATGGCGCCGCAGCGCCGTACGCTTTGGTCATCGTGTTGCTTGCTGTCATCCCCGGCGCGTTGCTCGGTCTGTGGTTCGACCGGGAGCGTCACAGCCAACAGGCGGTCACGCCGTGAGCGTGCTGGAGCTATCAGGGGTCGCCAAGCGCTTCGGTGGATCCGTGGTGCTCCACGATCTCGATCTGACAGTTGCCGACGGCAGCATCACGGCCGTCCTGGGCGCTTCCGGCAGCGGCAAGACGACGCTGCTGCGACTGCTCGCCGGCCTTGAGCGCGCTGACGTCGGGACGATCCGGATCGGCGAACGAGTGGTTGACGATGGTCGGCGATCGGTGCCGGCCTCGCGGCGAAAGGTCGGCTACGTCCCGCAGGACGGAGCGCTGTTCCCTCACCTTCGGGTCGCGGCGAACATCGGCTTCGGCCTGACCAAGGACCGCGGGTCGACGAAGGAGCGCGAGCAGCGGGTCGGCGAGCTGCTCGAGCTCGTCGGCCTGACGGGTCTCGGCAAGCGGTTCCCGCACCAGCTGTCCGGAGGTCAGCAGCAACGTGTCGCGGTCGCTCGCGCACTGGCGACCGATCCCGAGGTGGTGCTGCTGGACGAGCCGTTCAGCTCGCTGGACGCGACGTTGCGGGAGAGCCTCGGCAAGGACATCGCGCACATCCTCGGCGAGACCCGCACGACCTCTGTGCTCGTGACGCACGATCAGGACGAGGCGATGTCTCTTGCCGATCAGATCGCGGTGCTGCGCGACGGGCAGATTGCCGCCTCCGCATCCCCGCGCGACCTCTACCAGGATCCGCCCGACGTCATGACGGCCGCGGCGACGGGTTCGCTCAACGTCGTTGCGGGTCGTATTTCGCGCGGGCGTGGCTACTGCGCGATCGGCGCCGTCAAGCTGCGCGCCGGTGAGGCGCGTCCGCCGGACGGCCCGTGCAAGCTGTTGATCCGCCCCGAGCAGCTGGCGGTGCAGCTCAGTGCGGCGAAGGGGACGGCGCGCGCGACGGTCGACGATGTGACGTTCTACGGGCATGACGCGGTCGCTCGGGTGACGTTGACCGATACGCCGGAGACGGTGCTGGTGCGGGTCGGCGGTGAGCTGCCGCTGCACACGGGTCAAGAGGTGTGGGTAGGAGTCACCGGAACCGCCAGAGCCTTCTGAGGCCGTCAGCCGAGTCAGGAGTCTCTGGTCACACAGCGGAAGCCGATGTGGCTGGTCGTGCTGCGAACCGCCTGCCCTTGTCGTGCCGGCGGCCGATACCGCCGGCAGTAGGAAGGCGCGCACAGGTGGGATCCGCCCTTGATCGTGAAGCGGTTCGCCTCCGTGATCGGCGAGACGCCGCAGCAGGGATGCGCCGGCCGGTTCGTGTCGCCGCGGTCGGACCACGGCGTGGAGGTCCACTCCCAGACGTTGCCGATCATGTCGACGAGCCCCCAGGAGTCGGCCGGGTAGGCGCCGATCGGCGAGGTCAGCGGGTGGCGGTGATCGTCATTGCGCCAGGGGAACTCGCCAACCCAGGTGTTCGCCATTGCGCGCCCTCGCGGCGACATCTCCTCACCCCAGGCATAGGTGGTGTCGGGTCGGCCGGCGCGGGCGGCGTACTCCCACTCGATCTCAGTCGGCAGTGCCTTGCCGGCCCACTCGGCGTAGGCAGTCGCGTCTTCGTAGGAGACGTGAACTACCGGATGGCGATCCAAGCCGTGCAACGTGCTCGACGGGCCCCGGGGGTGGCGCCAATCCGCCCCCGGCACCCATGCCCACCACCGCTGCCAGTCGTCCAACGGCACGGGCGAGTCCGTCGGCGTGAAGACCAACGAGCCCGCGACGAGGTCGCGGGGGTCGGCGCCTGGGAAGTCTGCCGCGTCGGGCGGTTGTTCGGCGGTCGTCAAGCAGCTGGTGTCTTTGATGAAGCGCCGGAAGTCTGCGTTGGTCACCGGATGGATGTCGATCGCGAAGGCCCCGACTGATTGCCGATGGGCCGGCATCTCCTCGGGGTAGTGGGAATCGCTGCCCATGATGAACTCGCCGGCAGGCACCGCGACCATTCCCTTCACCGGCGCACGGTAGCCGGAAGTGCAGGGAGCGGAGCGCCTGCGTCGAAGGAGTAGACATGATCTTTCGTCGATCGGTCGGGGCCGTCGCGGCCGCGCTGACCGTCGCGGTCGTAGCCCCGGCGACGTCCGCTGCCTCGGCGAGCGGCGGTGAGCCGCGCTATCGCGCGACGTCCTTCAACCTGGCCGTCGAGGCTGAGGACTACTCAAACGTGCTCGAGCGGCAGAGCCTCTACCTCGCGCCCGCCTATCAGCTCCAACTGCGGCTCGTCGGCCAGCAGAACACGCTGGCCGCGGTCCAGATGCAGTTGCACGACCCACAGCGTGAGTTCGAGTCCGACCTGTGCTGGAACGGCTACGACGGCTGCGCGGGTGACACCCGGCTCTATGACTGGGAGACCGACGGCGACGGCATCGTTCGTCCGTTCCTCTTCACGGCACGCAACGGCGCGCAGTTGTCCGGTCACGTCTGGGCGACGCGCAGCGGCCCGGCGCGACGGCCGGGTGTCGTCATCACGAACGGCTCGGTCCAGGCAGACGAGCAGATGTACTGGTACGCGGCTCAAGCGCTGGCCAAGGACGGCTACGTCGTCATGACCTTCGACCCGCAGGGTCAGGGCCAGTCCGACACCGCCGGTCAGGGCAAGGACCTGCTCGAGGGTGTGCCGGCGCAGACCGACGGCCGTCCGTTCTTCGATGGCACCGAGGACGCCCTCGACTTCTTCCTTTCCACGCCGTCGCACCCCTACCGCCCGGTGGCCTCGTGCAACAGCGGCACCAGTCATGCGGCGTACCAGAGGTCTCGGGTCAAGGCCGGCTTCGACGCGGCGTACAACCCGTTCTGGAGCATCCTCGACCCGCACGAGATCGGCCTGGCCGGGCACTCGTACGGCGCCTCCGCGGTCTCCTACATCGCGCAGTGGGACAAGCGGGTCAAGGCGGTCGTCGCGTGGGACAACCTCGCGGCGCCGGACCCCAACGCCGGAACCAGCGAGAAGGGCTGCGTCGACGTGGCGGATCGCCGTCCGGCGAAGATCCGGGTGCCGGCCTTGGGAATGTCGGCGGACTACTTCCTTCCGCCGACGCCCAACGTGTCGCTGCCCAAGTACGACGCCAAGGACACCGAATCGCTCGTCTACTCAAAGCATCACGTCGACACCGGCGAGATCGTGGTCCGCGGCGGCAGCCATCTGGACTTCTCGTTCATCCCGAACCCGGCTTTCGGCGCATCGCTCTACGGGCCCGACATGATCAGCTGGTACACCAACGCGTGGTTCGACTACTACCTCAAGAACGAGTCCTCGGCCTACCACCGTCTGGTCACGACCCGCTGGCAGCACGATCCTGTCGAAGCGAAGGTCGACAGCTTCCACGACCCGAACATGTTCAGCTTCTACTACCGCTCGCGACTGGACATCCGAACGCCAAATGGCGGGCGCTTCGACTGCGAAAGCCTTCGGCGAGGATGCGCGCGGATGACCAGCCACGATGGCTATCACGGCGTCTGGTCCTACGCGAAGGTCGACACCACCAAGGACGGACCCGCGACTCATCCGGTGCCGAAAGGCACCGGGATCTACCTGACGGGCTCATGACGACGCGCGTGACCAGGTGGCGGTCGGTTGCGGCCGGGCTGGCGGTTACCGCCGCGGTTGGGGCGACCGGCGGGGCCGGTACGGCGCTTGGCGCCACGGCGGATCGCTCATCCGTGCCGAGTGCGCCGATTCATCTGCGAACCGCGCATGGCATCGTCGTGAAGAGCGTCAGGCGCATTGGCGCGCGGCAGCTTCTCGCAACGATCGCGCCGAAGGCGCTGGCACCCAAGTCGATCACGGTCCGCATCCTGCTCCCGGTTGGCTACGCACCGAGCGCAGAGCCGCGCTACCCGGTGCTCTATCTCTTTCCGGGAACGAGCGGCCACAGTTACGACTGGATGACTGCGGGTGACGCGCCCAAGACCACCAAGCCGTACCGCCTCATCACGGTCAGCTCGGATATCGGGTTCGACGGGGACGGCGGAAGCTGGTTCACCAACTGGATCGATCAGCACACCGCCCTGGGCAAGTCGCAATGGGAGACCTACGACATCCACGAGCTCATCCCGTGGATCGATGCGAACCTCGACACCATCCGATCCCGCAGTGGTCGTGCCGTCGCGGGCCTGTCGATGGGTGGCTACGGCGCGACCGAGCTCGCCGCGCGACACCCGCAGCTCTTCGTGCAGCAGGCGTCATTCTCCGGGGCGCCCGAGATCGACCGTGACCTCGAGGCCCGGCTCGGCGCGGAGGCGATCATCGGCGCGACGATGGTCGGCCTCAACGGCGTCGAGGCGAACGCACCGTTCGGCAACCACATCTCCGACGAGATCAACTGGGAGGGTCACGACCCGGCACGGCTGATCACCAATCTGCGACCGGTGCGAATGTGGTTCGCGACTGCGGACGGGTTGCCCGGACAGTACGACGACCCCGTCACAAACCCGACCGGTGTGATCGAGCCCGGCGTCATCGAGAGCCTCACCCACGTCTCGACGGACCTGTTCTTGCAGCACGCGCGTCAGGTCGGCCTCTCGCCCACGGTCTACGACTACGGCAGCGGGACTCATACCTTTGCGTACTGGGCGCGGGATCTTCGCAAGTTCATCGGTCCGCTGATGAAGACCTTCGCAAACCCACCGGCGCGACCGGCGCGGATCAGTTACGTCAGCATCAATCCGCGGTGGAGCCAGTGGGGGTGGCAGGTCAGCATCGCGCGTCCGCAGCCGCTCGCGTTCAGCCGCTTGAGCGGAGCGGACCGCAATGGGTTCATCCTCGGCGGAGACGGCACCGCGAGAGTGCTCACGCCGCGTTACTACTCGCCCGGCGGCGTCTACGCCGTGACAAAGGGTGGAAGCGCCAAGCATCTGGTGGCGGACTCGGACGGCCGGCTCCACATCTCAGTCCCACTGGGAGCGTCCCCGCACAAGGTCTCGGTGACGATCAGCGCGCCCTGACCGCGTTTGCGCCGGCTGGTCGATGCGGACTGTCAGACCCTCAAGCCGCTTTGCCGTGCTGAAGGCTGACTATTCGGTGGGTGACGAGCACCGCGAGGTACGCCGTATGAATCAGCGCGACGACCAGAATGCCCGCCCAGATCCATCCTCGGTTGCCGACCGCAACGAGCCACCACAGAACTGCGGCGAGCGCTCCGGGTCCGATGAGCGCGAGCGAGGGGCGCCGCGGGCGAGCGTTGTCAGGTTGCAACGTCACGGTTTGCCTGTTTCGTGCCGATAGGACGATGCCCGCGATCCCGCCGGAGATGAGACAGACCGCAGCGAGGCTCTCGGCAATCTCACCGAAGACGGTGAATGCGAGTCCGACTGCAAGCAACGCGAACCCGAAGGCCGATGCAAACCAAAACCTCGGTCGCGACCGTGCTGTCGGATGGGCCATGAGGCAATCACAGCAGATCATCGCCCTCGATCGGTTCGCGGACCGCTAGCCGCCGCGCCCTGACACTGCCCAAGCCTTCACAGACCGGAATGGCGGATCATGTGGCTGTGGGTTTGAGCGAGCGGCTGCGGAGCCTTGACAACCAAGCCTTCGGTGAGGAGTTGCCACATGAGGCCGCACTCGCTTCGCTCGCAACCCGACGGCCGAGGTACTCGACGCGTCTTGGCGTGCTGGCGTGTGTCGCAGCGCTGGTCTTCGTGGTCGGAGTTTCTGGGGCCTTCAACGCCGATCGCGGTCTTCTCGCAGCTATGGCATCGGTGGCGCTGGGCTTCAGCGGGTTGGCGTATCGCATGCGCCGCGTCGAGCGGGATGCGCTTCAAGCAATCGATCTCGACGTGGCGCACCCGCTGCCGTCGCCTCCAAGATTGGGCTGGTTGCCGCCAAGCATTCTTGCGGCGGCATTTGCGGGCATCGGCGTTCCGACCGTCATCAGGCGGAACACGGCAAGCGGAGTCTTGGACCTTGTCGTAGCGGCGCTCTGCGTGACCTCGGCGGCGGTGCGGCTGGTCCGTTGGCGACGTGCTGAATGCGAGTCCCGCGATCGACAAACGAGCTAGGCCGGACTTGGCTCGCCTCTGGTCGGGTACAGCAAGGAATGCAGGGAGTGGTCAGTGACCGCGACCCGATCGCCACGGGCGCACTCGTCGATCCGCCGCTGAAGTGTGACAAGACCATCAGGCTTGAGTTCCAGCTCGAATGCGTCGCGAAGCACCCAGTACCTCTCGAGTGGATGCTCGAGCACTCCGAGGACACGCACATCGGTTCGAACCGTCGCGCGATCACGCGCCGCCAGGAGCCCACCGAGCGCCGCGGCTTGCAGGGTGTCGCCGCCGGCTGGCCCGGCGACCTGCGCGAGACCATCGAGGGCCACCCGCGAAACGGCTCCCTGAGTGAGGCGCTGCCGCGTCTCATCGGCGTCGACGGTTTGGTAGATCGCAACGATCTCGTGGGTGCCGTAGAACCAGTGGACCTCGCAGTAGCAGTTGCGGTCACTGACCGAAGAGTCCTTCCAGTTGAAGCCGAACTGGATGGAGCCGTGCGTCTTCCGTCGCTCGTCTTCGGCGTAGAACTCCTCTATCGGCTGCAGCCTCGCCGCTTGCGGCACGATTTCTCCTCCCAACGGAACCGAGCACAACCTTAGGGCTGCGCCCATGTCATCGCAGATCGATCAGGACATCTCTCAGGACGGCGGCGCTTGAGTGGTGCAGATCCTTTGTTGCCGTCAGAAGTGCGACGTCACCGGTACGGGCGCGACTGTCCAGCATCGCTAAGAGCGACTGCGCTGGGTCGTCGGCCAGCTCGTCGCGGTAGCGACGCGCGAACTCGTCGTACTTGTCGACCTCGTGTGAGTACCACCTGCGCAGATCGGGTGTTGGAGCGATATCACGCAGCCACTGTTCGAACGGAGCCGTGGCTTTGGCGACCCCGCGCGGCCACAGCCGGTCGATCAGGAAGCGCCCGGATGGGTCCTCGCCGCGCGCGTCGTACACCCGCCCGATGTCGACGCCCACCGAGGGAGTCTCGCATCGCGGGTAACGTGGCCGGGGCGAGCGAACGGGGATTCTGCAGGTGGCACTGGCAAAGGCGAGCGCGCCGACCATCGAGCCGGCGGTGACGGTTCGCGGTTTGGTCAAGCGGTACGGCGAGATCGAAGCGGTCAGAGGCATCGACCTCGATGTCACGCCGGGCGAGCTGTTCGGTTTCCTCGGCCCCAACGGTGCCGGCAAGTCGACGACGATCAAGATCCTCTGCACATTGGTCACGCCGACCGCCGGTCAGGCCAAGGTCGTCGGTCTCGACGTGATCAAGCAACGTACCGCGGTACGACGCGAGATCGGGCTCGTCTTCCAGGAGACAACCCTCGACGACTACCTGACCGCGGACCAGAACCTTCGATTTCACGGTGCCATCTACGGCATGCCTCGCCGGACGATCGCCAGCCGTATCGAAGAGGTGCTGGAGCTGGTCGGGCTGGCCGACCGCAGGGAATCGCCGGTGCGGACCTTCTCCGGAGGGATGAAGCGCAGGCTCGAGATCGCCCGCGGCCTGCTTCACTCACCGCGGGTGCTGTTTCTTGACGAACCGACGATTGGGCTGGACCCCGAGTCGCGCCAAGTCCTGTGGAAGTACGTGGATGAGCTTCGCCGCCGCGAGGACATCACCGTGTTCCTGACGACCCACTACATGGACGAGGCCGAGCGATGCGATCGGATCGCCATCATCAACAGCGGCGAGATCGTCGCGCTCGGGACGCCGGCATCGCTCAAGGGCGCTGTAGGCGATGACCGGGTGCGAATCGTCACCGCCGACAACGATGCGTCGATCTTGACCATCAAGAAGAAGCTGCGTGTCGATGCGGTGCCGGATGGCGACGCGCTGCTGGTGGCGGTGCCGGACGGGGAGAGCTTCGTGCCGAAGCTGTTCGGCATCGGGCTCTCGGTGCAGTCGGTGAGTGTGTCGCGCCCGACGCTCGACGACGTGTTCCTCGCGCATGCCGGGCGGCGGATCGGTGACGAAGAGCAGGCAGCGCCGCGACGATGGATGGGGATGGGGCGATGACGACGCAGGCAGTGCCCAGCAGGATCGAGTTCGCACCGGTTGCGTCGCCGATCGGCGGGCTCAGTCATGAGCTGCGCGCGATCGGCATCGTCTGGCAGCGCGACATGACGCGCATGCTGGGCGACAAGGCGCGCATGATCTCGACGCTGCTCCAGCCGCTGCTCTTTCTCTTCGTACTCGGCGCCGGCCTGTCCGCGGCGGTGAGCGGGTCTTCACACGGCGCGAACTTCAAAACCTTCTTGTTTCCGGGCGTGATCGTCACCGGCATCCTTTTCACTGCGGTGTTCTCGGCGATCTCGATCGTGTGGGACCGCGAGTTCGGTTTTCTGCGGGAGATGCTGGTCGCGCCGATCTCGTCGTCGAGCATCGTCATCGGCAAGTGTCTTGGCGGAGCGACCATCGCCACGGTGCAGAGCGTCATGATCCTTGCGCTCGCCGGCACCGTGCATGTTCCGTATCGGTTGGGGCTGATATTCGGGCTGCTCGGCGTCGTGTTTGTTACGTCGTTCACGATGACCGCCTTCGGTCTGGTCCTCGCGGCACGCGTAAAGAGCGTCCAGACGCTGATGCCGCTCGTGAACATGATGTTGATGCCGCTGATGTTTCTGTCCGGCTCGCTCTATCCGCTCGGCCCACAGTCGCCGAGGTGGCTCGACGTCGTGTCGCGCTTCAACCCGCTGACGTACGCCGTTGCGTCGTCACGGACGCTTGTCATCAACAGCCTCGCGAAGTCCAACCCGACGCGGGCGCTGTTCTATCCGCCGACCTGGTCGGGCTGGGCTGTGCCGGGCTGGCTCGACGTCATCGTCGTGTTCGGAGTGGGCGTCGCGCTGCTCGCAGGTGCATGCCTGATGTTCGCCCGCACCGAGTAGGACCCGCCAGCGTGGCGGCACGCCCGTGGGACACTCGCCGCGTGGCGATCACTGAGGCGCGCCCGACCCGCGCTCGCGAAGAACAGCCCGATGAGTACAGCGCGGCCGGTCTGACGCTCGGCACCGCCGCTCGCATCTTCTTCGCGACCTTCAACGCCCGGCTGCTCGCGCTCGCCTTCTTCGCCGCCGTCGCGACGCGGATCTCCCTGGGCGGATGGCGCTGGTGGGATCTCGCCGTCGCAGCGATCGTGCTGGGCATTCAGCCGTTCACCGAGTGGGTGATCCACGTGACGGTGCTGCATGCGAAGCCGCGCCGGATCGGCTCCATCACGATCGACGGGCTGCTCGCCCGACGGCACCGGCAGCACCACGCGAGTCCAAAGGTGATCGGCCTCGTGCTGGTACCGCGTCGGGCGCTGATCACCTCGGTGCTCACGGCGGTGCCGCTCTACTGGTTGGTCACCGGGATGGACTGGCGCCTCGGCGTCACCTGGCTCGTCGTGGCGTACGGCATGTTCCTCATCTACGAGTGGGTGCACTTCCTCATCCACTCGAGCTACAAGCCGAAGACCTGGTACTACCGCTACATCTACAAGGCGCACCGGCTGCACCACTTCCGCAACGAGCACTACTGGTACGGCGTGACGGTGCACCTTGCCGATCACGTGCTGCGGACGTTCCCGGAGAAGGACGAGGTTCCGGTGTCGGAGACCGCATTCACCCTCGGGGTAGACGAGCCCGCCGCATGACCGACCTGACCGCGAGCACCTGGCGGCATCCGGACAAGATCCGCCCGGCCGCATGGCCCGGCGCGCTGAAGCTGGGCCGCGCGCTCGACCCGATCATGCGCCGGGAGCGGCCGCTGGCAGTGCCACCCGTCGGATCCGGGCTCAAGCCCGTGATGGGCATGAAGGGGTGGCCGCTGGCCGGCAAAACCTTCGACATCATCTTCAGCGGCCCGGAGTACTCCCAGCGGGTCTACGAGCGCTACGGCCCCGTCTCGTGGGCCAACACCTTCGGGCTCAAGATCGTTCTGGCGCTCGGGCCGGACGCACTCCAGGCGATCCTCGTCAACGCCGACAAGGCGTACTCGCAGACCGGCTGGGAGTACTTCATCGGCCCGTTCTTCCGGCGTGGTCTGATGCTGCTCGACTTCGACGAGCACCTGCTGCATCGCCGGATCATGCAGGAGGCCTTCACCCGGCCGCGCCTGGCGGGCTATCTGGAGCGCACCGATGAGTTCGTGGCGAAGGACGTCGCGGCGTGGCCGTCCGAGGGCCAGATCTTCGCCTACCCGACGCTCAAGAGGCTCTCGCTCGACATCGCGACGGCGATCTTCATGGGCGATCGGACCGGCGACGACGACGCGCGGCTGCAGACGGCCTTCATCGACACAGTGCGGGCAGGCACCTCGCTGATCCGTGCCGATGTTCCGGGCATGCGCTGGCGACGCGGCCTGGAGGGCCGCAAGGTGCTCGAGGACTACTTCAGGACGAAGCTGCCGGCCAAGCGGGCGGCCGACACCGACGACCTGTTCTCCGCGTTGTGCCATGTCGAGACGGAGACCGGCGAGACGTTCAGTGACGACGACGTCGTCAACCACATGATCTTCCTGATGATGGCGGCGCACGACACCACGACCATCACCACCTCTGCCGTGCTCGCCGCGCTTGCCGCCAACCCCGAGTGGCAGGAACGCGCTCGCGAGCAGTCGCTCGCGATGGATGG
>DATAUF010000045.1:0-2937 GCA_036268405.1 Mycobacteriales bacterium | reverse complement strand
GTCGCGACCGCAGGCACCGGCGCGACTGCGCGCCCGACCTCGTCGAAGATGACCGCGAGCTCCAGGAAGCCGAGCCCGGCACCGCCGTGCTCCTCGGGCACGCCGATCCCGGTGAGACCGGCGGCGGCGAGCTGCTTCCACAGCTGCGCGTCGTACACCGAGGCGCCGCTGGCCTTCTCGAGCGCCTGAAGGTGCTCGTTGGTCGCCTGCTCGGTGAGGATCTCGTGAGCGAGTGCCTGCAGCGCGACCTGGTCGTCAGAGAATGCGAAGTCCATCGTCGTCGTCCTATCTGGTCCGGGTCCGGCAAGGGCTCTGTAGAACTGGCTCGCCGCTCATCGCAGCGAGCGGGGCATGCCGAGGCCGAAGATGGCGATGAGATCTCGCTGGATCTCGTTGGTGCCGCCGCCGAAGGTGAGGATCAACGTGCCGCGGTAGGACCGCTCGAGGTGACCGGCAAGGACCGAGCCCGGCGTACCTCCCTTGAGGACGCCGCCGGCGCCGAGCACTTCGAGCAGCAGGCCGTAGCACTCGCAGTACTGCGTCGTGCCGTAGACCTTCACGGCCGAGGAGTCGGCGATCGAGACCTTGCCGATGCTGTCCTGCCAGACGTTCTTCCAGTTCAGCAGCTGCAGGCCTTCGAGCCTGGCGCGCACCTGCGCAAGGTGCGTCTGCACCCACTCCTGGTCGATCACGCGGCGGCCGTCGGGCAGCTTGGTCTCCTTCGCCCACTTCAGCACCTCGCTGTAGTTGCGCTCGAGGTGCGCCGGCACGGCGAGGGAGATCCGCTCGTAGTTCAGCTGAGTCGTGATGATCTTCCAGCCGCCGTCGATCTCGCCGACGGTGTTGGCAACCGGCACGCGGACGTCGGAGTAGTAGGTGGAGTACGTCGCGTGGTCGCCGATCGTGTTGATCGGGGTGTAGGAGAAGCCCTCGGAGTCGGTCGGCACCAGGATGATCGAGATGCCCTTGTGCTTGCCGGCATCCGGGTTGGTGCGCACCGCGAGCCAGATGTAGTCGGCGTGGTCGGTCAGGCTGGTGAAGATCTTCTGGCCGTTGATGACCCACTCGTCGCCGTCACGCACCGCACTCGTCTTGAGTCCCGCGAGGTCGGTGCCCGCGCCCGGCTCGGAGTAGCCGATCGACACGAAGCACTCGCCGCCGAGTATCCGCGGCAGGATGTCGGACTTCATCTCCTCGGTGCCGAACTGCTGGATCGCCGGCCCGATCGTGTTGATCGAAAGGAACGGCAGCGGAGCACCCGCGCGCTGCGCCTCGTCGTAGAAGACGAACTGCTCCATCCTGCCGAAGCCACGGCCGCCGTACTCCTTCGGCCAGCCGACCCCCAGCCAGCCGTCCTGGCCCATCTTCCGGACCGCGGCGAGGCACTCGGGCGTGCCAAGGCCGCCGTGCGACAGCGCCTCCGTGACCTCGGGAGTCACGATCGTCTTGAAGTACTCGCGCAGCTCGTCGCGCAGCGCGGCCTGGTCGTCGGTGTAAGCGATGCGCATCTGCTGTTCTCTCTTCTCTCTAGAAGCCGGCGCTGGCGGTGGCGCCGCCGTCGACAGCTAGCTCGGCTCCGGTCATGTACGACGATGCGTCGCTGGCGAGGAACACGATGACCTTCGCGACCTCGTCGGCCTCACCCATCCGCTTCAGGCCGGCGACCCGGCTCGCGATGTATTTGCGACCCTCGTCATCGACCACCGCACGGGTCATCGGGGTGTCGATCCCGCCGGGATGCACCGAGTTGACCCGGATCTTCTGTTTGCCGTTCTCGAGGGCTGCAACCTTGGTGATGCCGCGCACCGCGAACTTGCTCGCGGTGTAGGCCCCGCAGAAGACCGTCGCGCCGAGGCCCTCGGTCGACGAGAGGTTGACGATCGAGCCGCCGCCCGCCCGCTTCATCGCCGGGATCGCGTGCTTCATCCCGAGGAACGTGCCGACCAGGTTGACGTTGAGGATCTTGTGCAACTCGTCGAGAGGCGTGTCCGTGATCGCGTTGAACAGCAGGATGCCGGCGTTGTTGACGAGTACGTCGAGCCGGCCGAAGTCGCGCTCGACCTCTGCAACCAGCGCTGCCCAACCCTCCTCCGAAGAGACATCGAGGTGGACGTAGCGGACCCCGTCTCCCAGCTCTTCGGCAAGCGTTTTGCCTTCGTCGTCGAGGATGTCGGCAGCAACCACGGTCGCGCCTTCGGCATGCAGCCGGCGGACCGTGCAGGCGCCCATCCCACGGGAGCCACCGGTGACGATGCAGACCTTGTCCTTGAGCTGCAGGTAATCGGCTTGCGTGACTTCACTCACTTCAGCGGGTCACTTCCCACGATCCACATCGCGAAGAACTGGGCACCGCCGCCGTACGCATGGCCTAGAGCCTTGTGCGCGTTGGGAACCTGGTGATCGCCCGCCATGCCGCGGACCTGCAGCGCCGCTTCCGCGAACCGGCACATCCCTGAGGCACCGATCGGGTTCGACGACAGGACGCCGCCGGAGGGGTTGATCGGCATGTCGCCGGACATCGAGGTGCTGCCGTCATCGACCATCTTCCAGCCCTCGCCCTCGGCCGCGAAGCCGAGGTTCTCCATCCACATCGGCTCGTACCAGGAGAACGGAACGTAGATCTCGGCGCAGTCGAGCTCGCGCCGTGGGTCGGTGATTCCGGCCTGCTTGTAGACCTCGGCCGCGCAGTCACGACCCGCGTGCGGATTGACCACGTCGCGACCCGCGCCCATCGTCGGCTCGCTGCGCACCGCGGTGGAGTGGATCCACGCCGGCGGGTTGGGCACCGCCTTCGCCGTGTCGGCGTCGGCGAGCACAACCGCGCACGCACCGTCCGAGGACGGGCAGGTCTCGAGGTAGCGGATCGGGTCCCACAGCATCGGGGACTCGCGGACCATCTCCTCGCTGATGTCCGGGATCCTCAGGTGCGCGTACTGG
>DATAUF010000044.1:0-16470 GCA_036268405.1 Mycobacteriales bacterium | reverse complement strand
CAGCCAGGCTCCTGACGGGCAGGACAGTGCATACATCTACTCCCTCGCCGCCCCGGTCGCGCCGCGCGAGGGATGGGTTCGTCTGCGCCGGCCGGCGGTGGAGTCCGTCCTCGGCAAGGTCAGCGGGTACGTCCAACCACTCGAGCAGGCCGAGCTTGGCCGGATCGTGGAGACACCGGAGGATCTGGCCACCCGGCTGCGCACCCGCAACGGGTGCATCACCCACATCGACATGGGATTTTTCAACACCGGCCCATTTCGCCCGACGGTCGGACTCGGCCTGGGCAAGACGCCCCTCGAGGGCCTCTTTCTCGGCGGGTCCGGCACACACCCCGGCGGAGGTGTCAGCGGGCTGCCGGGACGTACCGCGGCGCAGCGGACGGCGCGGTACCTCAAGAAGATCTGACCGTCAGCCTCGGTTCAAACGTCCGGTGACCGCACCGCGGGAAGGGGATACTCTTTATCGATGCAGCACGCGTGGGATCGGCGGCTGGGCGTCTGGTGGATCGCCGAGGACCAACCAGACGCCTTGGCCATCGCAGGTAGCGCATCCGGGACGGTCCTGACCTACCGAGAGCTGGCCGAGCGGGCTCACCGGCTGGTGCATGCGCTTCGCTCGCGCGGGTTTGCTGCAGGTGACGCAGTTGCCTATGCCCTTCCCAACGACGTCGACATCGTTGTCTGGCAGCTGGCCTGTCAAGAATCCGGCCTGCGCGGGATCGCGCTGAATCCGTCGCTGTCCGGCCCGGAGATTCGCGCCATCCTCGAGCATTCGGGCGCGACCGGCATCGCGATTCACCACAGCCATCCCCCGACCACGGAGTTCAACGACCTCTCCTCGTTGCGCCTACGCGTCAGCGTTGGCGGCGAGATTCCCACCTTCGAGCGCTATGACGACCTCGTGGACGGCCAGCCCGTCACCGCACCTGACGACCGCCAGTTCGGCGTACCGATCTCGTACTCCTCGGGCACCACCGGCAAGCCAAAGGCAATCGAGCGGCCCCCCGCGCCCGGGGATCCGTCGGTGATTGCCGACGGCATGAAGCTGTTCGGCCAGGCCTTTCAGTTCATACCGTTTGACGGCACTCACCTCGTGACCGCGGGCATGCACCACGGCGGTTGTCAGTCGTTCTACCAAACCGCGCTGAACTGCGGTCAGGCCCTGGTGATCCACCAGAAGTTCGACGCAGAACGCACCCTTGCCGCGATCGAGGAGCACCGGGTGTCGACCGCCTACATGGTGCCGACGCAGTTCGTGCGACTGCTCCGCCTCCCTGCGAAGACGAGAGATCAGTACGACGTCAGCAGCTTGCAGGTAATCGTCCACTCCGCAGCGCCATGCCCTGTCGAGGTGAAGCGCCAAATGATGGACTGGTGGGGCCCGGTGATCTGGGAGACGTATGGCGGCATGGAAGGCGCCGCAACCATCGCCAAGCCCCATCGATGGCTCGAGAAGCCCGGCACTGTCGGCCGAGCGGTACGAGGAATGACGCTGCGAGTCCTCGACGATGCCGGCAACGAGCTGCCGGCAGGAGAACTCGGCAACGTGTATCTCGAATCAGCGCGCCAGACGTTCGAGTACAAGGGAGATCCCGAACTCACCGCGTCCATCCATCGCGGTCGTGCCTTCACGTTGGGCGACGTCGGATACCTCGATGCGGACGGGTATCTGTTCTTGCGCGATCGAGCGAAAGACATGATCATCAGCGGTGGGGTCAACATCTACCCGGCCGAGGTCGAGGGGGTGCTGGGCTCCCATCCGGCCGTCGACGACGTCGCCGTGATTGGCCTGCCCGACGACGAGTGGGGCGAGTCCGTGCTGGCCGTCGTCACTCTCACTGGTGACGCCACACCCTCGGCCGAGCTTGCCGCTGAGCTGATCGCGTTCTGCCGTTCGCGATTGGCTCACTTCAAGTGCCCGCGGGCCGTCGACTTCCGCGACGAGCTGCCTCGCACCGATACCGGCAAGCTGTTCAAGCGACTCCTCAGGGACGAGTACTCACAGGCTGAGGACGCGGCGGAGAGGGCCGGGTAGGTGGACCTCGACCTGACCGACGATCAGCGACTCTTCCTCGACACGACGGTGCGCTTCATCGAAGGCGAGCTTCCCGTCGCAAGCACGCGCGACCTGCACAGCGATCCGCGCGGATACAGCGAAGGTTGGCTCCGGAAGTCCGCCGAGCTCGGCTGGTACGCGATGCTGGCGCCCGAGGCATACGGCGGAGGCAGCCTCAGCGACAACGGCTTGGTCGACGCCGCGATCGTCGCCGAGACACTGGGGCGATTCGTTCAACCCGGCCCTTTCACCCCGATCAATGTCGTCGTCGATGCGCTGGTCGGGTTCGGTAGCGATGAGCAGCGCATCCGGTTGCTTCCCGCGCTTGCGGGTGGCGAGACCGTGGTGACCTGGGCCCCACTGGACGGCTCCGCTCAGTGGGACCTCGGAGCGTCGCTTCGCATCGAAGAGCGCGCGGGTAGGTACCACCTGACCGGTGAGCGAGGCGTCGTTCAGGATGCCCAAACGGCCGAGCTGATCCTGGTCTGCGCGAACCAGAACGGACGCCTGCGGCAGTTCTTGGTCCCCACCAAGTCAGCGGGTGTCGAGGTCCACCCACTGACCTGTCTCGATCTCACCCGTCGAGCTGGGCTGGTCACCTTCGACGACGTAGTGGTTGATGCCGACGCGATCGTGACGACTGACGACAACGAAGCCGCCCTGAATCGGCAACTGCAGGTGGCGCTGGCACTCACCGTCGCTGAGACTGTCGGCGCGCTCGACGCCATGGTCTCGATGACCGTCCGCTACGCGAAGGACCGGATTGCCTTCGGTCGACCCATCGGATCTTTCCAGGCCCTGAAGCACATCCTGGCCGATGTAGCGCTCTACCTGGAAGCCAGCAAGGCCGCCTCGGTGGCGTTGACCCGAGCGGTAGCCGAACGAGCCGATGATGTCGCGGAGATCACCGCAATCGTGGCGTCGTACGTGGGCGACCACGCGACAGAGATCGCGCAGCAGTGTCTGCAGATCCACGGCGGCATCGGGTGCACCTGGGAGCACGACCTCCACCTGCTGATGCGTCGCACGCGGGCCAACAGCTCGCTGTACGGCACTCCGGCTTGGCATCGCGAGCGGATCTGCGTGCTACATGGACTTGGGGGTACCGATGGCCTCGCCTGATGTCCCGGACCTCGGCGAGTATCGCGAGCGGGCAGGCGACTGGCTGCGGGACAACTTGCCGAGCCGGAAGGCGAACTCGCCCGTGCGCGCCGGTCATGACCTCTCCCCCGATCAGTTGGCCAGTGACCGTGCCCAGCAGAAACGTCTCTACGACGCCGGGTACGCCGGCATCGCCGTCCCGGTCGAGTACGGCGGCCAGGGCCTGACCGCCGCACATGAGAAGGCGTGGCAGCGCGAGGCGTCCTCCTATGCGCTTCCGATGCCGGGCGGCATCGCCTTCGGCGTCACGATCGGGATCGTGCTGCCGACGGTCCTTGCATATGCCTCCGAGGACCAGAAGCGGTCATGGGTCCCGAAGATGCTCAGCGCTGAGGAGATCTGGGTTCAGCTGCTCTCCGAGCCCGGGGCCGGCTCTGACCTTGCCGCGGTGCTGACGCGAGCAACCCAGGACGGTGAGGACTGGGTGCTCAACGGCACGAAGGTGTGGTCGTCAGGCGCGATGTCGGCGGACTACGGCGTCTGCCTGGCGCGGACCAACTGGGACGTGCCCAAGCACCGAGGGCTCACCTGGTTCAAGGTTCCGCTGCATGACGATCGCGTCACCGTGCGGCCCATCCGCGAGGTCAACGGCGGCTCGGAGTTCTGCGAGGAGTTCCTCGATGACGTCGTCGTCGGAGCCGACATGATGATCGGTGAGGTCGACGGTGGCTGGCCGATCGCGAATGCGATGCTCGGGTTCGAGCGCGCGAACATCGGCAATGCCGCCGGCCAGCCTTTGGGCGGTCGCAAGCATCGCGCCTTGCCATCCGACCTGATGAGTGCCGCCGAGATCGCCGGTGCGACATCGGATCCGCTCGCTCGGCAGGCGATTGCGCGCATTCATGCCGAGGACACTGTCCTCGGGCTGTTGGCCCGTCGCATCGGTGCCGCCGTGATGACAGGGCAGATGGACGCAGGTGCCGTGTCATACCTCAAGCTGGGCCAGGGACTCCTGCAACCTGACCGAGCTTGTGCCGCCATGGAGATCGCCGCCCGCGGGGCCATCGCATGGCGTCCCGATGCTCCGGGCGAGGAACTCGCCACCAACTACCTCAACGGTCGAATCATGGCCATCGCCGGCGGCAGCAACCAGATCCAACGCAACATCATCAGCGAGCGCGTCCTCGGCCTGCCCCGAGAACCGAGCGAGGACCGGGGCAAGTCGTTCGCCGACGTACTCCGCGATGCCCGCAACTGGGGCCAGTGAGGAAATGCCGGCTACCGAGGTCACAACGTGAGGAGATGTCGATGAGGCCGCTCGAAGGGCTGCGTGTTCTCGATCTGTCACAACAGCGCACGGGCGCGCAGGCCACCCAGGTACTGGCGGACTTCGGGGCCGACGTCATGTGGGTCGAGCCGCCCGGGGGCAGCGGTCTGCGTGAGTCCAACGCCTTCCCGTTCTACTGCCGCGGCAAGCAATCCATCGTGCTTGACCTCAAGGCGACCGAAGGTGGCGACCGCGCACGCGAGCTGGCAGCCGTCGCAGACGTGGTCGTTGAGTGCTTTCGGCCAGGCGTAGCCGACCGACTCGGGCTGGGCTACGCGGAGCTGAGCGCGCAGAACCCCGGCTTGGTCTACACCTCGATCTCCGGCTTCGGGCGCACCAGCCCACTCGCGGGTCTCAAGGCATATGAGGGCGTCGTCCAGGCGAAGATCGGGGCGTTCAAGGCTTTCGAACGAATGGGGGACGGTGACCGCCCGCCGTTCGTCGCGGCGCCGTGGTGTTCCTTCAGCGCGACCCAAACCGCCCTGCACGGCACTCTTGCCGCACTGCTCGAGCGAGAGCGAAGCGGCCTAGGGCAGTGGGTCGAAGCGACGATGGCCCAGGGGTTTGCCGCCCTGGACACATGGGACTGGTTTCTCGATCTCATCACCCAGCGCTTCCCCGATGCGTACAGCCAGCAGAACGCGTTCGACGACGGCATCCCTGCGAGTCCGATCGTGTACATGCTGCTCGTGGCAATCACACGCGACGGACACTGGCTGCAGTTCGCCCAGGTCGCACCGCACCTGTACCTCGGTCTCATGAAGGCCCTAGACCTCACATGGATGTTCACCGACCCGGAGTGGCAAGGCATCCCGCTGTTCCCGGATCCCGAACGCCGTCTGGCGTACATGCACAAGATGCAGGAGGCCGTCGCCTCCAAGACCCTCAAGGAGTGGCAGGAGGTCTTCGACGCGGATCCGGATGTGTTCGCCGAGGTCTTCCGGCAGGGGGCGGAGGTGCTAGAGCACCCGCAGCTCATCCACGACGGGCAGGTCATCGAGGTCATGGATCAACAGCGCGGGATGGTGCGGCAGCCCGCTGCATTGACCGACATCAAGGAGATGGAAGCGGATGCCACGCGGCCCGCGCCCGAGCTGGACCAGCACGACGGATGGTCCACCACAGCCCTGCCAAACCGCACGACCAATCGGTCGACCGCGATGCCACTTGCCGGCGTGACGGTCGTCGAGTTCGCGACGATGTACGCGGCGCCCTACGGCGCGACGCTGCTGACCGACCTCGGCGCCCGCGTCATCAAGGTCGAGCCACTCAGCGGGGATCCGATTCGCGGGATCATGCCGTTCCCTGAGGTCGGCGGCGCGAAAGTCATGCAGGGCAAGGAGAGCATCTGCATCGACGTGACGAAACCTGAAGGTCTCGCGATCATCCACGAGCTGGTCCGCAACGCCGACGTGGTGCTGAGCGGGTACCGGGCGGGCGTGCCGGAGCGCCTCGGCATCGACGGCGAATCCCTTCGCTCGATCAATCCCGACCTGATTTTCGTCAGTGCAAACGGTTATGGCGAGGGCGGGCCTTGTGGCAACCGACCGGCCTTTGCCCCAAGCATCGGCGCCGCCAGCGGCGTGTCGCGAGCCAACGTCGGGATGAACGTCCAGCAGAGTCCGGGGCTTGGCGCAGACGACACATTGGCAGGCGCCGGCCGGCTGTTCTCTGCATCTGCGATCGTCCAGGCACAGGCTGATGGTTTTGCTGCCCTCGGCGTCACGTCGAGCGTGCTGCTCGGCCTACTGGCTCGTGAGCGAACCGGGACTGCACCGCGGATCGCGTCCTCGATGCTCGCCACAGCGGTGCAGGCGATGGCCGAGGAGGTCGTGCACTCCCCAGGCGAGGCTGAGCGACCGGGGGTCGCGGCCGAGCTTCGCGGCCCGAACGCGCTCTACCGCATCTACGACGCTCGCGACGGCTGGGTCTTCCTCGCCATACATTCCGAGAAGGAATGGCAGCGGCTCGTCGGCGTCGCGCCTTTCCTTGACAAACTCTCATCCGACGATCGGTTCGCGGGTCTCAAGCTCCGACGCCAGAACGACTCAGCACTTGGTGAGGTGCTCGCCGGCATCTTTGTCTCGGCAGACCAGGATGAGTGGGAGGCCACACTCACGTCGGTCGATGTCGGGTGCGTCGCACTAAGCACCCAACGTATCGAGCGGTTCTTCCAGAGTGAGGAGATCGGACGGGCGAGCGGCTATGTCGTCGAGGTCGAGCATCCGACCTTCGATCGTCACCTGCGGCTCGCCCCGCTCGTTCGCTTCTCACGGTCGCTCACCCAGGCAAAGGCGGGTGGGCTTGCCGGCTCTGCTACCGATGATGTGTTGTCAGAGCTCGGCCGCAGCGCCGAGGACATTGCCGACCTCCGTGCTCGGGAGATCGTCGGCGGATAGCCCGTCAGTCCCTCTCGCGCCTAAGCCGAAATGAGGTCAACCAGCTTCCGGCGAGCACCAGCGCAAGGAGCAGTGCCAACGCGATCTGGCATGCGACGACGGCCGAAGGCAGCCGGTGCGTCACCGCGCTCACCAGGGACGGACTCGTCGTCACCGGCTGTGCAACCTGAGGCGGTGAGCTGCCGGCTGTCGGCGCCGTCAGCGAGCCGGGGAGGGTGGGTATCGCCGCGGTCCCCGGGGCCGGCCCTCCTGGAAGCGTGGCGGTGACCGGTGGCAGCGGGCCAAGTGTTCCGGGTGGTGCCGGCGCCGGCGCCGACGCCTTGTCGACTCGGCACTTGAGCGCCTGCTTCGTCGCGTCCAGCACGCTTAGGTGAAGGATCTTCAGAGCCGCGGTGAGGGAGTCGATGACGTCACCGGCTGGGGCAGGTGCACTGAGGCCTTCGGAACTCAGCGACTCCGGCCAGACGGCGGAGATCTGGTCGTCGAGGGAACATCGCGTTCCCGCGCTGGCGGGCAGGTCGCCGCACACGACATAGACCGGCCCGAGCGCGCCGAGGAGCAGGTCGGCGACGCTGACACTCTTGGGTAGATGAAGGCTGTTTGCCAGGATGCCCCCGACGATCGGCACGAGCAGGGTGGCGGAGCCTGACGCGCTACACGCTGGAAGGGCCAGCGGGCTGACGATGGCGAGCACCTCAGACTCCGGCGCGGGCTGCTTGTCATGCGGGGCCGCACCGGTGGACGCGGGCGCCAGCGCGCCGACGCCGAGAAGCATGGCCGCGAGCCAGCCGACCGTTCGAACCGCATGCCGACTCATCGGCTCACCGCCGGGGACGGTGCCGGCGCCGGCGGAGTCGGGGACGCCGGATTCGCCAGCTTGTGTGCCGACGGGATCGTCGTCAGTGCCAGTAACAGAGCAACGGCCAGCGCAATGACGGCGGTGTAGAGCTGACCCTCGGTCATCCGAATCCGTTCGGCGATTATCGCCACGACTGATGGTCCGGCTCCCTGTGTGCCGTCGGGATCGCTAGCCATGATGCACCTGGGACTTTCGCCGCTTGCCCGGTATAGCCCGGCTCCGCTGGATGGCTCGCTCATCGGTGCCGAGGTAGCTGGCGATCACCGCTGGATTGCTCCTGATCGCGGCTGGGTCACCCTCGGCGATCACCGCACCTGCTTCCAGGCAGTAGAGCCGGTCGCTGATCTCACTGATCAACGGCACATCGTGCTCGATCACGAGCATGGCGGCCCCAATCTCACGTCTCACTCCCATCAGCATCAGGCCGAACGCCTCGCTCTCTCTCTGCGCGATACCTGCCATCGGCTCGTCAAGAAGCAGGACGCGAGGCCGAGCAACGAGCATGCAGCCGAACTCCACGATCCGGCGTGTGCCGGTCGACAGGTTCCCGATGCGGGTATCCCCGTGGGGGCCTAGGGCGAGCAGCTCGAGAATCTCCTCCGCTTCGCGCCGGATCCGGCCTTCGATCCGGACTGAAGGCGGAAGCGCGAGCATCGAAGGAATCACCTCTGCGCGCCGTCGCGACGCGAGCGCCACTTGCAGACACTCCCGGCTCGTCAACCGGGGAAACAACACCGCACTCTGGAAAGAGCGCCCCAGGCCCAGCCGCGCCCGGTCCAGCGCGGGGAGATCACCGATGCGATCACCGAACAGCTCCACGCTGCCGGATGCGGGGATGAAGCCGCTGATCGCGTTGACGAGGGTCGACTTTCCGGCGCCGTTGCAGCCGATCAGACCAACAACCTCGCCGTCACGAACATCAAGGTCGACTCCGGACAGGATCCGCCGGCCACCGATGTTGACGACCACGTCGCGTACCGCGAGCGCGGTGATGGCACCGGCGACCTCGGGTGGGGTCACCTTCGTGGAGTCTCCACGACCTTGCTGCACGATCACGGTCGGTGCGGTCTGGACTGTGGCGACTGACTGATCATCCGTATCGGCCGGGATCGCGAGGAGCCGCGGGACCACAAAGTCTCGCAGGCGCTCCCAGACTCCGATCAGCCCCGTTGGCTCCAACCGTAGGATGACGAGCAAGCCGATCCCGCTGACGGCGAGCTGCACGGTGACGGAGTTGCCGAGTATGTCGGGCAGGCCGACGATGTAGATCGCGCCGAGAACGGCCCCTCCGATGGAGCCGATTCCGCCGACGACGGTCATAGCGAGCAACTGCAGCGACTGCTCCGGCGCGAACGAGGTTGTCTCGAACGTACGGCTCACTGCGGCGAACAGGCCGCCCGCGAACGTCGCCATCCCGCCTGCGACCGCGAACGCGGCAATCTTGGCGACGGCTGGTGAGACCGTCATCGCGGTGGCCGAATCCTCATTTCCCTCGACCGCGATCAGCGAGCGGCCGAAACCGGTTGTGCGGATCCGTCGCGCGATGAGCACCGCGACGAGCAGGCACACCGCGCAGGCATAGAAGTCCACTCGGAACGAGTTGAGGTTGATCGGTCCGAGCTTGCCGGGAGTCACCTCGGCAACGCCGATATCGGAGCTCGAGAAGACCTTGAGATTGAGCAGATAGCTGCTCGCGGCGACCGCGAAGCCGAGGGAAGTGACGGTCAGGAACAGCCCGCGAAGCCGCAGCGCGGGGGCGCCGACTATCACTGCGATGAGAATGCCGACGACCGTGGCATCGCCGACCGCCGCACCGAACGGCACGCCGCGGGCGTTGAGCGCCGCCGTACCCATCGCGCCGATCCCGACGAAGGCCATCTGGCACAAGCTCAGCTGTCCGGCCCACCCCGTAAGGATCACGATCGAGATCCCGATAATGGCGTAGATCGGCACCAGCGACAGCAGATACAGCCGGGACGAGCTGGTTACCGCCAACGGCAGAACGATGACGACGATCATTGCAGCGGCAATCGAGCCACGGCGCACGAGACGCACCGTCGGGTGGTTGCGGATGTGAGCGGCAAGGGAGACCGGATCCTTGCCGAACGTCAGCGCATCACCCGCATCGACGTGACCGCGGCTGCGTAACAGGAGCATCGCGACGACGAACACGAAGAGGACCATGTCGGTTATGCCGAGCGAGCTTGGGTAGCTGGCGTACAGCACCGACTGCACGACACCAATAGAAATGCCTGCCCCAAGCGTCGCGGGCAGCTTCGTCATCCGTCCGGCCAGGCCAGCCGCCAGCGCCCGAAGCAGCAGAGCCGGCCCGAGCGCCGTGCCCGTGGCCGACACACTGACCTGCGTTGCACCGGTCAGCGGCACCGTGAGAATCGCCGCAATCGCGGCCAATCCCCCCGCAAGCATCCAGACGATCGACGACACGGTTGGCGCCGGAATGCCGGCGAGCTCCGCCGCTTCACGATTGTCGGCGACACCCCGGATCGCGAGCCCGTATCGAGAGCGGGCCATGAATACCGTGAACAGGACCAGGACGACCGGTCCGAAGATCAGCAGGGCGAAGTGCTCACCATGCAGGACGAGGTCGTGAATCGTCACCGTCGCGTTGAACGGCGTCGGGAACTGGTTGTTCTTACCCGTCACGCTCGGCAGCTTGGCCGCCGCGACCAGCAGCAGGTCGGTGACACCGATCGTGGCGACGAGCACGGCAAGGTGCGAGCGCTGGACCAGCGGGCGGACCAGCCCACGCTCGATCAGCCATCCGACGGCCGCTCCGGCAACGATCGCGAGCGGCAGCGCAACCGCATACGGGACCTTCCAGTCGTCGACCAGAACCGCGAACAGGGTGGCGCAGAACGCACCGACTTGGCCGTGGGCGAGATTGATCACCCGGCTGGCCCGATAGACCAGCACAAGGCCGCTCGCCAGAATCGCGTACCCGAGACCCGCCATGGCACCAATCGCCACAACGTCGAACCTGATCGCGAACGGGCCGATCATGACGCGTGCCGCCCGCCGCCAAGGAATACCGCACGGACGAGATCTCCCCGTTTGGCCAGCACGGCCGGATCACCGGCGAACTGGACCTCACCGCGCTCCATGAATACCGCGCGATCGGCGAAGCCCAGCGCAATGTTCAGCGACTGCTCGACAACCAGCATCGACAAGCCGGTGCGCTTGAGATCGGCAAGAACGTCGAGCATGCGCTCGACGACGACCGGAGCAAGACCGAGCGAGAGCTCGTCGAGCACGAGAAGGCGGGGCTCGAGCAACAGGGCCTTCGCGAGCGCAATCATCTGTTGCTCACCGCCGGACATGGCACCCGCGCGGTCGTCCATGCGAGCTCGCAGGGCCGGGAAGATGTCGAGCACATGTGAGATGCGCCGCTCCACCCGGTGCTTGTCACGGAGGATGGTGAAGGCGCCCAGTCGAAGGTTTTCGGCAATGGTGAGGCTGGGAAACACCGCTGAGCCACCGCGCATCTGCACGATCCCGGCCGCGACCCGCCGCTGCGTCGTCGCGCCGGTGATGTCGATGCCGTCGAACATGATCGACCCCTGCATCGGAGGGATCAGCCCGGACAGCGCCTTGAGCAGCGTTGACTTACCTGCTCCGTTGGTGCCGAGAAGGGCGAGAGTCTCGCCCTCGTGAACTTCAAGGTCGACAGAGAACAACACCTGGATCGACCCATAGGCGACGTCCAGGTCCCGGACGCGAAGCACATCCACACCCTCGTTACCCACGCGCGGCACCTAGTTGATCTTGCGGATCGGCGTGTGCAACCCGTTGACGAGCTTCCAGCACTCGCACGACTTCTGCCACGACACCGCCTGCTCGTCGTCCACCGCGTCGTGCTGTGTTGCGCTGAATGAGCCGTCCTGGGTCGCCGGGATTCCGAAGTGGCTCAGGCCCGACAGCGCGGCAAGAAAGGACGCCTGCGTCAGCATCGCCCCGGCCTTGCGCAAGCCATCAACGAGGACGTCGAAAACGGCACAGTTGCCCATCGCCTCCTCAAAGGCGGCGTTGGTCGGGGGCAATACTTTCGAATCGACCGGGTGAATGACCCTGAGGCATGCCTGGTCGGTCGAGGTGAAAGGGGCTCCGGCCCGGTACTCCGGGAATCGGTGCGTGCTGAGTCCGACGGTCCCCTGGAACGACGCCGGGTAGAAGTTCGCGACCTGGTCATTGATCTCGTTGTTGAAGTCCGACAGTGCATAGGTCGGGTTGTAGCCGGCCCGGTTTGCGGCCTGAACGAACGGGCCGGCGAGGACCACGTTGGACGCGATGATGATGAAGTTCACGCCCGCGGCCTTGAAGTTCGAGATCGCGATCGGCTGTCTCTGAACACCGCCCGCGTCACTCGGCACGACCTCGACGTCCTTCACCTTGTATCCCAGCGAGGACAGCCGCGGGATCAGCGCGTTGTCGACGGCCTGTTCATCCGTCCCGTCGCCGGACAGGATGCCGATCGTCTTTCCCTTCAGCGACCCGTTCCCGGCGAGATAGTCCGCCTGGTCGTGAAGGATGCGGTTATCGCTCGCCTGGGTCGACCAGAACAGCCCATTCGCGTAGTACGCCTGTTCGGTACCTTGCGTCGTGATCAGCGGTGTCGCACCCTGGCCGATGATGCAGACGGTAGCGGCGGTCGGAAGCTGGGACTCGACAAGTACCGCGAATACTTTGTCATCCTTGGTCCAGCTCAAGCAGTCGGCCTGCGACGCGGTGGTTGGATCGGTCGCGGGAAAGCTCTTGAAGTACGGAACGATCTTGCGCCCGGCGATGCCGCCCTGACGGTTGATGCTGTCGATCAACGCCTGGTAACGCGCCCTCTCGTTGCCAATGTCGAAGTTGAATCCGAACTGCTTCGCGGCGCCGACGTCGATCAGCCCGATCCCGATCTTGATCTGCGACTTGGTGATGCCCCTGACCGGTGCGGTGGAGATCGCCGTGTTGCCTGGCCCATTAGCCCCGGCGGTGGAAGGTGCCGTCGGGTTACCGGTACCCGTCAACGGGCTGCCCTGCCCCGCTCCAGAAGCAGGTCCCAGACCACTGCCGGGCTGATCGGTTCCTCCTGTGACGGGCCCGCTGGTTGGCAACGCGGCGGGTCCGGACGACGACACAGTGCTGATGTCCGTGGGCTGGGTACGGAGGTACGGCACCACCACACTTGTCAGCAGGACACCTGCGGCCAGACCGACAGCGGCAGCGTACGTACTTGAATGGCGAGGCCGCCGGGACGCCAGCCGGCCGTGCGGTTGTGTCACGTCGACCTCACTTCGATGTGCGGGTACGAAGCACCATAACTGAGTATCCTGATATTTTCTGCGAAGGTGCTGGCATGACTCCGCTCGACGAGAAGCTGAAGACCGCACCCCCCGTGCGCGGCCCGGTCAACGCCACACCTCAGAGACGATCCGGATCGGTGCGCCGGACATCGACCATCGACGCGACCTGGCCCGATGGCTGGGGCACCGAGATGTGCTTGCTCGGCAGAGCCCGTGACCTGCTGACGCCCGCCGATGGGAGCCCCCCCGTCACGCTCGCCGAGCAGATGATCCGGGTCGGGGTAGGCCGCGACCGCACCATCACAGACATCACCGCCGAGCCGGAGAACGGATCACTCGGCCAACTCATCGGTGCCCGAGGCGGCGGGCGGCTTCGCAGTGTTCTCGCCGACGTCGTGGCCCGGGAACGCGCGGCCGCGGCACCGCTGTACCTGTTGTTGGACGACCTCGCGGGCGCGACGCTGATCAGCGGGTTCGCGTATAGCCAGTGGCCCGAGGAATGGCCGACGGACTGGGCGGAGCGTCGGGGCAGCGGCACCTCACTGCGCCGAATGGAGGGCGTGTGCATCGGCTTCCAGCCCGGATCGAGTGCGCTCACCGATGACGGTGCGCCGCGCTTCGTCCACGACGTCCGCTCAGTAGAACCACTACCTGCCGAAGGCGACCCGATCGGTTGGCACCAGCTCGACGACATCACGTCGGTCTCGATGCGCCGCGCCCGCCGGATCGACGTCACGCTGGCCGGGGACACCGTCGAGATCGACGCCATGTTCCAGGACAGTGCCACTGTGCCCGCCGGTGGCCGAGTCGCTGTCCACGAGTACGCACTGGCAGCAACCGCCGACCTCGCTACCGGCTCGTTGCTCCGCGTTCTCGCGGACCCTCGAGTCCTCCCGTATCGGGAGTGCCCACTTGCTGCGGCGAGCGCACAGCAGATGGTCGGAACTCCCCTCGCAGCAATGCGTGAAGAAGTGCTCGCCCGGCTTCCGGGGACGGCAGGCTGCACCCATCTCAACGACGCGCTGCGAGCGCTCGCCGAGGTGCCTGCCCTCGCGCGGTCACTTCGGGAGCAGAACCCCTCGTTGTGATCGAGAGACTCCTCCGCCGGTGATCAGGACCTGGGTGTTCGACGTCGACGGCACCCTCATCGACTCATTGAGCGGCCGCCACTGCCGTCCAGGGGCAACGCTCGTGTTGCAGGCGCTCAACGCGACTCGATGCAATGTCGTGCTCTGGAGTGCCGGCGGTGCCGACTACGCACGCGAGCGCGCGGAGCAGCACGGGTTGACGCCAATGATCTCCTCGTTCCACTCCAAGGAAGGGCGGGACAGCTCGGGGCGCTACCTGCCGACGTTCAACGTCCGCTGGAGCGAGACTCGTTTCATCGACGACCGCCCGGAGGACCTTCCCGAGTCAGCGGAGGTGATCGCGGTATCGCCCTACATCGCGGAGAACCAGCACGACACGGGACTTCTGGTTGTTGCGCGGTACGTCGGCATCAGCGGGACCACTTGGCCACGGCGTCAAGATGCCGACGCATCCGGCGCCGAGCTAGATCGAGGTCCCGGCTTCGAATCGACTCAACGATCTTCCGGTGGCTTCTCACTACCTCTTCGGTGGGAACCCGACTAACTGGCTGTTGATTTGGCGTCGACGCGTGGATTCGGCTCAGCCGCACCAAGACCAGCGCCAGCAGCTCGATCACGCGGTTACCCGAAAGACCCGCCAGCACGCCATGAAGGTCATGGCCCATGATCCGCAGCTCAGTCCCGGTCGCAACCCGCTCCGCCTCGAGCGCCGCCTCGACTCGGTCCTCGCCGGCCTGATCGAGTCTCGTCACAGCCATGTCCAGTGCGGCCATCTCCACCGCCGACCGGACTTCGTACAGATCCCGGGCCTTGATTCCGAGCCGATCGATCTGGACAGCAATCGCATCGGCGACGGCCTCGATACCCGGCTCCACGACGAACAGGCCGCCGCCCGGCCCTCGTCGCATCCGCGCGACCTGGTGATGCTCGAGCACCCTCACAGCCTCGCGGAGAACGGCGCGACTGACGTCGTACTTCGCCATCAACTCGGCCTCCGAGCCGAGCAAGGTGCCAACCGGCCAACCGGCCCGAGCGACTTCACGGAAGATCTGACGTGCGGTCTGTTCGGCCCGCTTCTCGCTACGACCAGCCGGATCCGGAAGCTCGGTAAGCCGGGGCCGAGCAGGTCGCTTGGCTTGGAGGAACTGAGCTTCGGCCAGGATATGAACGCGCATCCGCCTCGCCGCGAGGCCACCGTCACCGGAGAGGATCGCGTCGACGATCGCGCCGTGCGCGGCAGTCACCTGCGCGACGAAGCGAGCCGGCACTGCGTCTGCGCTCGGACGAAACAGCGACGTCAACGTGCTGAGCAGGTCGACGAAAAATGCCATGGCGGGATTGCCCGTGGCTGCTCCCACGAGATGGTGGAGCTCGCGGATGTCACTCGCCTCATGTTCACGCTCTGCATGTAGTTGGGTGCGCAGCGCCGAGATACTCGCCTCGTCGGGGCGAACCGCGGCAAGCTCAGCTGCGAGCTCTTCGATAACCAGCCGCGCCTCGAACACCTCGTCAACCTGTGCGCCGACGTACACGATGTAGACCGCGACCGCGTCGATGACCGAGTCCGCTGTGGGGGCGGAGATCACCAGTCCGCCCCCGGGCCCGCGGCGCATCCGCGCGACATGGAGGTGCTCGAGGAGGCGCACCGCCTCTCTGAACACCGCGCGGCTCACGCCGTACTTCTCGAGCAGCTCGGCTTCCGATCCCACCACCTCGCCTTCGAGCCATCCGCGCGCGGCGATGTCGTCGATGATGCGGTCGGCCACGTACGCCGCGAGCCTCGACCCCTTCACACGGTCTGATGCCATGCCGTTCTGCGTTGAACCACCTCGAGCGGCCGCAGGGCGAGCAACACGTCGCCGCGGTGCCACCGCCGGCTTCGTCACCTCACGAACGATATCAATCGGCGCGTCGCGATCGGCGCCGTCCACGCTGCGAATCGCGTTACGCTGCGGGCGTGTCGTCCGCGCCGGCCGAGCCACCCAAAACGGGTCGTCCGCGACTGCATACCTCCGGCGACGAGCGCAAGCTGTTGTTCGATGCCGCGTTCGAAGCGATGAAGCACAACGGCTACGACGGGCTCACAGTGGCTGACGTGCTGTCCAGGTCGGGTCTCGCGACGCGATCGTTCTACCGGCACTTCCAGTCGAAGCGTGACTTGCTCAACGCGATGTTTGCCCGCGATGCCGCGGCATTTGCCGCAGCACTGACGGCAAGAGTTCAGGCAACCGAAACTCCCGCCGCGGCCGTCAAGGTGTGGCTGGAGGAGATCCTCGGCTTCGGCCTCGGCCGCCCGCGCGCAGGTCGCGCCGCTGTGCTCGGATCCGCATCGGC
>DATAUF010000043.1:0-11228 GCA_036268405.1 Mycobacteriales bacterium | reverse complement strand
GCGGTCTCGATCCCGGTGATGGCCAAGGCGCGGATCGGCCACTTCGCCGAGGCGCAGGTCCTGCAGTCACTCGGCGTCGACTACGTCGACGAGTCCGAAGTGCTCACCCCGGCCGACTACGCGCACCACATCGACAAGTGGGCGTTCACCGTCCCCTTCGTGTGTGGTGCGACCAACCTCGGTGAGGCGTTGCGGCGGCTCACCGAAGGCGCCGCGATGATCCGGTCGAAGGGCGAGGCCGGAACCGGCGACGTCTCCAACGCCGTCACCCACATGCGCGCAATCCGCGGCGAGATCCGCCGACTGTCCTCGATGAGCACTGACGAGCTGTATGTCGCCGCCAAGGAGCTCGCCGCCCCGTACGAGCTCGTCGCAGAGGTCGCCCGGACCGGTTCGCTGCCGGTCGTGCTCTTTACCGCCGGCGGCATCGCGACACCCGCCGACGCGGCGATGATGATGCAGCTCGGAGCGGACGGCGTGTTCGTCGGCAGCGGCATCTTCAAGTCCGGCGATCCGGCCGCGCGGGCGCGTGCCATCGTGCAGGCCACGACGATGTACGACGACCCGGATGTGGTGGCGAAGGTCAGCCGTGGGCTCGGCGAGGCCATGGTCGGGATCAACGTCGAGTCCCTCCCTGCGGACCATCGGCTGGCCCAGCGCGGCTGGTAAGCCGGGCTCGAGCCACCTATGAAAATCGGGGTGCTTGCCCTTCAGGGCGACGTGCGTGAGCACGTGCGTGCACTCACCGACTCGGGTGCCGAGGTCGTCACCGTTCGCCGCGCCGACGAGCTCAACGGCATCGACGGCATCGTCATCCCTGGCGGGGAGTCGACCACGATCGGCAAGCTGCTCGTGACATTCGAGTTGCTCGAGCCGCTACGCAAGGCGCTCGAGGCCGGCCTGCCGGCGTACGGGTCGTGCGCCGGGATGATCCTGCTGGCCGACCGGGTGCTCGACGGCACGGCGGACCAGGTGATGCTCGGCGGCATCGACATGACCGTGCGACGCAACGCGTTCGGCCGTCAGGTCGACTCCTTCGAGGCGTCGGTATCCGTCGACGGACTCGGCGCGGTCGAGGGCGTCTTCATCCGTGCGCCGTGGGTCGAGCAGGTGGGCTCGGCCGCGACCGCGCTTGCGAGTCACGACGGTAGAATCGTGGTGGTGCGGCAGGGATCACTGCTCGCGACGGCCTTCCATCCGGAGTTGACCGGCGACCCGCGCATCCACCAGCTCTTCGTCTCGATCGTCAAGGAGAACGCGCAGTGAGCGGCCATTCCAAATGGGCGACGACCAAGCACAAGAAGGCGGTCGTCGACGCCCGGCGCGGCAAGCTGTTCGCGAAGCTGATCAAGAACGTCGAGGTGGCCGCGCGCACCGGAGGCGGGGACCCGGCCGGCAACCCGACGCTCGCCGACGCGATCGCCAAGGCGAAGTCCACCTCGGTCCCCAACGACAACATCGACCGCGCGGTACGCCGCGGCGCCGGTCTCGACGCCGGCGGCGCCGACTACGAGGCGATCACCTACGAGGGCTACGGCCCCGGGGGAGTGGCATTCCTCATCGAGTGCCTCACCGACAACCGCAACCGCGCCGCCACCGAGGTGCGGACCGCGCTGTCGCGTAACGGCGGCACGCTCGCCGATCCGGGCAGCGTCGCGTACCTGTTCGCGCGCAAGGGTGTGGTGCTCGTCGCGAAGTCTTCAGGGCGTACCGAGGACGACGTCCTCGGCGCCGTTCTCGACGCCGGCGCTGAGGAGGTCAACGACCTCGGCGAGGAGTTCGAGGTGATCTCCGAGGCGACCGACAATCCCGCGGTCCGCTCGGCCCTCGAGGCGGCGAACATCCCGGTCGAGTCCTCGGACGTGGCGTTCCTGCCGTCGGTGTCGGTGCCGCTGGACGACGAGACCGGTCGCAAGGTCCTGCGTCTCGTGGAGGCACTCGAGGACAGCGACGACGTCCAGAACGTCTGGGCCAACTTCGACGTAAGCGATGAAGTCCTGGAGTCCGTCTAACCCACTCTGGGCCTCCGGTTTGTGCAGGATAGGCAGTAACCGGCTACTGCTGCGCCTTCACAAACCCATGCAACTGGGGCAGCGCCGGAATCGGCCGGGCCATCCCTGCTGCCGGAGCACCTCTGCTTGCTGAGCCGCAACTTCGCAGGGTCGGTCGAGGATGTCGGCCCAGCCGTACCGGAGATGTCGCATCTGAGCTATCTCGCCCCGGTTGTCGCGGCGCCTGTCACGCCACTGTTCGCGTGCGCCGTCGTGGCCGAGCCGACCGTCGAGCTCGATATGCACGCCGTACTCGACGATCAGGACATCCAGGTACTCGCTGCCGTCAGCGAGCCGCTTCCACTGCCGTTCGCCTGCGGGAAGCCCATGTGCTCGCCGGAGCTTCGCGTCTCGCAGCTCGAGTGGTGAATGCGCTCCCGCGCTGACGTCGGGAAGTGCGTCGAGTACGACCTTGCGCCAACGCGTCTTGGGCAGGCCGCGGATCGCCTCCCGAAGATGGCTCGGTGTCGTGAGCCGGGTTCGGACCGCGGTCGAGACCAGCCCAAGTGCGGCGTCAGCGGTGCGCTTCGTGGACAGCAGGTCCATCACCGTTCGCTCGATCGTCGTCCGCAGTGGTTGAAATGTCGGGTGCAGATCGGATGCTGAAAGCGTCCTCGATCGATGAATGACCAAGCCTGGCTGGTCTTCGACCTCGCGCCGGTAGGGAACCGTGACGTGCATCAAGGCAGGTGTCTGGCAGAGCTGCCACAGCGCACCCGCCGACTCATGACTAAGCGCGGCATCGGCACCCGCGTACTTGATCGCGGCGAACTGCATCGTTGCGATGGGCACAGGACCGCTGAACGTGACATACGTGCGCGGCAGTGGAGACTGCCACCGCCCGGATGCGACGAGCCACTCCACGCGCTGGTCGGACAAGCCCGCAGCGCGGCAGGCGTAGATGTCGACGGCACCGCCGGATTCGGCTCCGAGTCCCATGAGTTTGGGGTCGCGAAGGGGATTCAGCATCCTCGCAGGGTGCGGCGCGCAGGTCTCAGAAGCGCACCGGAGATGCAACCTGTGGGTACCGGTGAAGTCTCCACAGGGTTTGTGCAGGGCGGGCAGTAGCGGGCTACCGGTAACCCTGCACGAACCGAGGTTTGGGCGCGTCGCTCCCTTGGCTACGCCTCGGTCGCCGCTAATGTTCGTCCGAACGTATGTTCGGACGAACAGGGGTCACCGTGCGCGTGCTTGGAGTTGACCCGGGGCTTACCCGGTGCGGGCTCGGCGTGGTCGACGGGATGCCTGGCCGCTCCATGACCGCGGTCGCGTACGACGTGGTGCGGACGCCGTCCGATGCGGACATCGCGCTGCGGCTGCTCGCGCTCGAGAGGCATTTCACCGCGTGGATCACCGAGCACCGGCCTGACGTCGTGGCCGTCGAGCGGCTGTTCAGCCAGCACAACGTCCGGACCGTGATGGGTACGGCGCAGGCTGCGGCTGTCGCGATCACGACCGCGGCGCGTGCCGGGATCCCGGTGGTGATGCACACGCCGAGCGAGGTGAAGGCAGCCGTCACCGGGTCCGGTAGAGCGGACAAGGATCAGGTGGGCCGGATGGTGGCGCGGGTTCTCGGCCTGCCGGCGGCTCCGACGCCCGCCGACACCGCGGACGCGCTCGCGCTCGCGATCTGCCACGTGTGGCGTGGCGGCGCGCAAGCCAAGCTCGCACTGGCTCTGCTCACCCAGGGCCAGGCCGCAGCGGTGGGTGGCAGATGATCGCCACCGTGAGCGGCGTCGTCGCGGCAGTGACGACTGAGACGGCGGTCGTCGAGGTCGGAGGCATCGGGATCTCGGTGCAGTGCGCTCCACCGACACTGGCCTCGCTTCGGGTGGGCGAGTCCACGCGACTCGCCACCAGCCTCGTGGTCCGGGAGGACTCGCTGACGTTGTTCGGCTTCGCGACAGATGACGAGCGGGTGGTGTTCGAGACGCTGCAAGGCGTGACCGGGGTTGGACCGCGGCTCGCCCAGGCGGCACTAGCCGTCCACTCACCCGACGCGATCCGCGCCGCAGTCGCGACCGACGACGTCGGTGCGCTGATGCTCGTGTCCGGCATCGGTCGCAAGGGCGCGCAGCGGCTGGTGCTCGAGCTGAAGGACAAGCTCGGCCCTCGCACGTTCGGGGCGACCGTCGTCCGGCTGCCCGGCCGCGACGGTCCCGGCGTCTGGCGCGACCAGCTTCGCGAGGCGCTGACCGGCCTGGGCTGGTCCGGGCGCGAGGTGGACGACGCGCTCGCCGCGGTCGGTCCTGAGGCCGAGGCGGCGATCGCGGTCGGCGACACCCCGAACGTCGCGCAGCTGCTTCGGTCCTGCCTTCAGATGCTGAGCAGAGCGTGAGCCGGCGTAGCCGGCACCGCTTCTGGGTGGCGGGCGGGGTGGAGGAGGTGTGAGCGAGCCAGAGCCTGAGGAGATCGTCTCGGCGTACGCCGGAACTGACGACGAGGTATTCGACACCGCGCTACGGCCGAAGCGCCTTGAGGACTTCGTCGGGCAGCAGCGGGTCCGTGAACAGCTGTCCGTCGTGCTGGATGCCGCGCGGGCGCGTGGTCGCCCGCCGGACCATGTCCTGCTCTCCGGCTCGCCCGGGCTCGGCAAGACGACGCTCGCGATGATCATCGCGACCGAGCTCGGCGCACCGATGCGGATCACGAGCGGCCCGGCGATCGAGCGTGCGGGCGATCTCGCTGCCCTGTTGTCGACGTTGTCCGAGGGTGAGGTTCTCTTCCTCGACGAGATCCACCGGATGGCACGTCCGGCCGAGGAGATGCTCTACGTCGCCATGGAGGACTTCCGGGTCGACGTGGTCGTCGGCAAGGGTCCGGGAGCGACGGCGATCCCGCTCGACGTGGCTCCCTTCACTCTGGTCGGCGCGACCACCCGTGCCGGGCTGCTCCCGGGACCGCTGCGCGACCGGTTCGGCTTCGTCGCCCACCTCGACTTCTACTCACCCGAGGAGCTCGAGATCGTCTTGCGGCGTAGCGCGGCGCTGCTCGACGTGAAGCTGACGCCCGAGGGCGCCACGGAGATCGGGGGCCGCGCTCGCGGCACGCCCCGGATCGCGAATCGGCTGCTTCGCCGGGTCCGTGACTTCGCCGAGGTACGCGCTGACGGCGTGGTCGACCGGGAGATCGCGCGCGCGGCGCTGGCGATGTACGACGTCGACGAGCTCGGCCTGGATCGGCTCGACCGCGCCGTGCTTGACGCGCTCATCGTCAGGTTCAACGGCGGACCGGTGGGACTGACGACGCTGGCGGTTGCCGTCGCTGAGGAGCCTGAGACGGTCGAGACCGTTGCCGAGCCGTTCCTGGTCCGCGCAGGCATGCTGGCGCGCACCCCTCGTGGTCGGGTCGCCACACCAGCCGCGTGGCGCCATCTCGGGCTCCGGGCACCCTCGACGAGCGCTGTGGGCAATGGTGGGACTCTCCCGTTGCTCTCGCTCGACGATGAGGCACTCGAGGACGACACCGCCCGCTAGCGTCCCGCATGAGCCGTTTCTCAGGTCCGGGAAGATCCTGACCCGTAGACTGACGCCCCGGTTGGCGGTTCGGTGACGCCGACGCAACACCCATCGACGAGAGGGCTGGGGCGAGTGCACGCCAGTTTGCTGTCCACGATCGTGGCGGCGCTGCCCACGGTTACGAGCACCGGCTCGACCAGCAGCGGCGGTGGCGGCAGCAGCCTCGCGCCGTTCCTGTTCCTGATCGTCATCTTCTTCGCCGTCTACATGCTGTTCATCCGGCCCGCGCGGAACCGGCAGCGGGCAACGGTTGACGCCCGCCGTCAGGTCTCGGTCGGCGACGAGATCATCACGACCTCAGGCCTGATCGCGACGGTCGCGGAGGTCAGCGACGACGCGCTCACCCTCGAGATCGCTCCCGGTGTACGGGTGCGCTACGTGCCCGCCGCGATCCTGCGGGTCGTTTCGGATGAGCCGGAGGGGGATCCGGCCGCCGACGTGACGAACCATGAGGTGATCGAGGACCCGGACTCACCGGGCGACTCCGACGGGCCGACAGCCACCTAGCCGGCACGCGGGCATTCCGGTCGGCGTACTCACTTCCTGAAAGGCAGACAGACACGTGGCACAGGCCACCAAGCAGCGCCCTGGCCGATCCCTCGCCGGGATGGCGCTCTTCATCGTCGCGCTCTATCTCGGAGTGTTCCTCGGGCCCTCGGCGACGCCGGCGCTCGGGCTCGACCTGCGGGGCGGCACCGAGGTGACGCTGACCGCGTCGCCGCTCGGTGCGCACGGCAAGATCACCAAGGCCGCGCTCAACCAGGCGGTCAACATCATCCGCAAGCGGGTCAACGGCCTCGGTGTCGGCGGCGCCACGGTTCAGGCGCAGGGCAGCAACCACATCGTCGTCTCGGTTCCCGGAAAGGGTTATGCGATCGCCAGCACTGTCGGCAAGACCGCACTGTTGCGGTTCCGCCAGGTGCTCGCGGTAGGCAACTACACGCCTGTCCCGGCCAGCACGAACTCGCCCGGGGTGACTGCGACGGTCTCGCCGAGTGCAACGGCGACCGGAAAGGCCTCGTCGAAGACATCGGGCAAGTCCTCCAAGTCCAAGTCCAAGGGCGACGCACTGAGCTCGGCTCTGCTGGCCGCGAAGGCGAAGCCGACTACATCGCCGAGCGCCACGCCGACCGGCAGCCCGAGTGCGACTCCGACGGTCACTCCGACGGGGAGCACGACGCCGACGGTGAGCCCGACCGGCACGGGCTCCACCGACCAGACTGGTGACCAGCCGCTGCCCAACAGCGAGTCGCCGACGCTGAGTGCCGCGTTCGAGGCGGCCTTCGCGAGCTGGAACTGTGTGAAGAACCCGAACCCAACCAACGGAAATGACGTCGCGACCGACTACATCATCGCGTGTGACCCGACCCAGCGGCTCGTCTACGTCCTTGGCCCTGCAGCGGTCGAGGGCACGCAAGTGTCGAGCGCATCCGCGGGCCTGAACACCGCGGGCGCCAACTGGGTCGTCAACATCAAGTTCACCGGCTCGGGCTCGAAGGCATGGCTGGCCCTCACCAAGGCGACCTACGAGGTTGCGGACAGCCCCGACAGCGGCTTCGGGACGTGCGGCCCACCGAAGGGCTGCAATGCGATCGCCATCACTCTCGACGGCGTGGTCGAGTCCGCGCCCGCCACCGAGCAGGACGGGATTCCCGGCGGTCTCACGCAGATCTCCGGCAGCTTCTCCCAGACCCAGGCCACCGATCTCGCCAACGTGGTCCAGTACGGCTCGCTGCCCCTTAAGTTCACGCAGTCGAACGTGCAGACGGTGTCCGCCACCCTCGGCTCGAAGCAGCTGCGCGGCGGCTTGATCGCCGGCGGAATCGGGCTGGTGCTCGTCATCCTGTTCTCACTGCTCTACTACCGCGCACTCGGTCTGGTCACGATCGGCAGCCTCGCCGTCTCGGGCCTGATCCTCTACGCAGTGACGACACTGCTCGGACATTCGTCTCTGGGCTACACACTGTCGTTGCCCGGCATCGCGGGCTTCATCGTCGCGGTCGGCATCACCGCCGACTCGTTCGTCGTCTACTTCGAGCGACTGCGTGACGAGATCCGCGAGGGAAGGCGACTGCGCAGCGCGGTGGATCGGGCGTGGCCACGAGCACGGCGAACCATCCTGTCCGCCGACACCGTCTCGCTGCTCGCCGCGTTCATCCTCTACGTCGTCTCGATCGGTGACGTACGAGGCTTCGCCTTCACGCTCGGGATGTCGACGCTTTCCGACCTGCTGATCGTCTTCTTCTTCACGAGGCCGCTGCTGCAGGTCCTCGGTCGACGTCCGGCCTTCGACTCCGGCAAGGCGTGGACCGGCATCGGCCGGGCGCGCGCCGGCGTGACGCGCGAGGCGGAACCCGAATCGTCCAGTCGACGTGTCAGCGGGAAGGAGGCCTGATGGCGCGCAACCAGGACGACTCGTTCGCCACCCGGCTCTACCGCGGTGAGAAGTCGTACAACTTCATCGGCAAGCGGCTGCGCTGGTACGTCGCCTCCGGGATCGTCATCGTCGTCGGCGTGTTGAGCCTCGCCATCCAGGGCCTCAACCCGTCGATCGACTTCAAGGGCGGGGCGCAGTTCCTCGGTCCGCTCCACGGCCACTCGATCTCAGACGTCAAGGCGGCCGTCCAGTCCACCGGGATCGATCCGCAGGTGGCGCAGACCGTCGGAAGCGGCTCGGACGAGCAGTTCAACATCCAGACGCAGACCCTGGCTCCCGCCCAGGTCATCAAGATCCAGACGGCGCTGTCGGACCAGATCGGGATCTCGCAGGACCAGATCAGCCCGACCACCGTCGGGTCGACGTGGGGGACCCAGATCACGCACAAGGCGATCCTCGGCCTGATCATCTTCCTGCTGGTGGTGATGCTCTACCTGTCGGTGCGGTTCGAGTGGAAGATGGCCCTCGCGGCGATGGTCGCGCTGATCCACGATCTGTTGATCACCGCGGGGGTCTACTCGCTGTCCGGCCTTCAGGTGAGTCCTTCGACCGTCATCGCCCTGCTGACGATCCTGGGTTACTCGCTCTACGACACCGTGGTGGTGTTCGACAAGGTGCGAGAGAACACCGCGAGCATCGCCGGCGGCAGCCGGATGACGTTCAGCCAGGCGACCAACCTCGCCGTCAACCAGACGCTGGTGCGGTCGATCAACACCTCAGTCATCGCGCTGTTGCCGGTCATCGGGTTGCTCGTGATCGGGGCGGGTTTCCTCGGTGCCGGCTCGCTCAAGGACTTGTCCTTCGCGTTGTTCATCGGGCTGGCGGCCGGTGCCTACTCATCGATCTTCATCGCCTCGCCGCTGCTGTGTGACTTCAAGGAGCGCGAGACGACGTACCAGCAGCTTGCGAAGCGGGTTGCGGCACGTCGCGCCAAGGAGGGCGCCGGACCGGCCGTGGCAACGGCTGCGGGTCCGATCCCGGCGGACGCTGCGGCCGACATCCTGTCACCGGCCGACCTGGCCGAGGCAGAAGGCCAGGCCCCGAGCCCGCGGCGCAGTGGCCCGCCGCCCCGTGCCGGAGCTCGCCCGGCCGGTCGCAACAAGCCCCGCGGCGGTCGCGGCGGCAGCAGGTCGCGCAAACGCCGGTGAGTCCGCTCGACCTCGAGTCGGTCATGCGCACCCGGGTGCGCGACGTTGAGGGGTTCCCGGAGCCCGGGGTGACGTTCAAGGACATCACTCCGCTGCTCGCCGACCACGTCGCATTCGCCGGTGCCGTCGACGCGATCGTGAGCCACCACGGTCGAGGGACGATCGACAAGGTCGCCGGCATCGAGGCGCGCGGGTTCATCCTGGCCGCGGCGGTCGCGTATCACTTCGGCGCGGGCTTCGTTCCGGTCCGTAAGGCGGGAAAGCTGCCGAGCGCCACCTACTCCGCGTCCTACGTCCTCGAGTACGCCGAGGCGACTCTCGAGGTCCATCGAGACGCCTTTGCCGCGGGGGAGCGGGTCCTGATCGTGGACGATGTCCTCGCCACCGGCGGAACGGTCGCCGCGGCGGCCGATCTGGTCCGTCGCGGAGGCGCGCGCGTCGTCGGGTGCAGCGTTCTGCTCGAGCTGTCCGCGCTCGGTGGCCGGGCGAGGCTCACCGATCTCGAGGTCCAGGCACTGCTCACCTACTAGCGCCGCGGCCGGAAGGCATCGCCGCCGCGAATCGTTAGACTTGGTAACGAGTCTGCGAAGGGGTGCGAGGTGTCGAGCGAGATCGTCCCGGTTGCGGACGAGCTCGTGCCCGAATCTGAAGCGGTCGACCTGGTGGCGCCAGACCCCGAGATCTATGAGCCCATCGCCGAGCCGGCTGCGGCCGCCCGGATGCGGGCAAGGCTCGCGCGACTGTCCGGCTCGAAGGCGGCGCCGCCTTCAGAGCTCGAACCGGTCCTGAAGACGCTGCGCGCGAACCACCCGAAGGCCGACGCCCGGTCGGTCATCCGCGCCTATGAGATCGCGGAGCGGTCACATCGTGGGCAGCTGCGGCGCAGCGGCGACCCGTACATCTCCCATCCGCTGGCCGTGGCGCAGATCGTTGCCGACCTCGGCATGGAGGCGGCGACCCTCTGCGCGGCGCTGCTGCACGACACCGTTGAGGACACCGCGCTCTCGCTCGCTGACGTCAGCCGCGACTTCGGCGACGAGGTGGGGCGCCTGGTCGACGGTGTGACGAAGCTCGACAAGGTCCGCTACGGCGACTCGGCGGAGGCCGAGACCATCCGCAAGATGGTCGTCGCGATGGCTCGCGACCCCAAGGTCCTCATCGTCAAGCTTGCCGACCGCCTCCACAACGTCCGCACCCTGTCGTGGCTGCCGCCGGACAAGCAGCAGCGGCTTGCGAAGCAGACTCTCGAGATCTACGCGCCGCTCGCCCACCGGCTCGGCATGAATGCCATCAAGTGGGAGCTCGAGGACCTTTCGTTCGCGATGCTCTATCCGAAGCGGTACGACGAGATCGTGCGGCTCGTCGCCGAGCGCGCTCCCTCACGGGACACCTACCTTGCGGGCGTCAGCGAGCGGGTCCAGACCGAGCTGCGCGGGGCGAAGGTCAAGGCGACCGTGACCGGGCGGCCCAAGCACTACTACTCGATCTACCAGAAGATGGTCGCGGGTGGCCGCGAGTTCGACGACATCTACGACCTCGTCGGCCTGCGCATCACGGTCGACACCGAGCGCGACTGCTACGCCGCCGTCGGCGTGATCCACACGATCTGGTCCCCGGTGCCTGGCCGGTTCAAGGACTACATCGCAATGCCGAAGTTCAACCTCTACCAGTCGCTGCACACGACCGTGATCGGGCCGCAGGGCAAGCCGGTGGAGATCCAGATCCGTACGGCGCAGATGCATCGCCGCGCGGAGTACGGCATTGCCGCGCACTGGAAGTACAAGGAGGCGTCGAAGTCCGGCGGCGACCAGGACATGAGCTGGCTCCGGCAGCTCGTCGACTGGCAGCGCGAGACCCAGGATCCCGACGAGTTCCTCGACTCGCTGCGCTTCGACCTGCACGCGCAAGAGGTCTTCGTCTTCACACCGAAGGGCGATGTCATCGGCCTGCCGGCAGGCGCGACCGCCGTCGACTTCGCCTACGCCGTGCACACCGAGGTCGGCCATCGTTGCATCGGTGCCCGGGTCAACGGCCGCCTGGTGCCGCTGGAGTCCGCGTTGGACAACGGCGACGT
>DATAUF010000042.1:0-26980 GCA_036268405.1 Mycobacteriales bacterium | reverse complement strand
CCCCGCACTCGAAGATGTCCGCGTCCCGTCCGGACGCAATCAGCCGCCCCGCCTTGCGCATCCCCCTGACCGTAGTGCCGGGCTGCGCGTGGATAGCCTTCCGGCGTGCTTCTTTCCGACCGTGACATCAAGGCTGAGGTGGACGCCGGGCGACTCGGGATCGACCCGTACGACGAGACGCTCGTGCAGCCGTCGAGCGTCGACGTTCGGCTCGACCGGATGTTCCGCGTCTTCGAGAACCACAAGTACCCGCACATCGACCCGGCCGAGGAGCAGGAGGACCTGACGCGGCTGGTCGAGGCCGGCGTCGACGAGCCGTTCATCCTGCATCCGGGGGAGTTCGTGCTCGGATCGACGTACGAGGTGATCAGCCTCGCGGACGATCTCGCGGCGCGGCTCGAGGGCAAGAGCTCACTCGGCCGGCTGGGCCTGCTGACCCACTCGACGGCGGGGTTCATCGACCCGGGGTTCTCCGGCCATGTGACGCTCGAGCTGTCGAACGTTGCCACCCTGCCGATCAAGCTCTGGCCGGGGATGAAGATCGGCCAGGTCTGTGTCTTCCGGCTGACCTCGCCGTCGGAGCATCCGTACGGCTCGTCGATCTACGGCTCGCGCTACCAGGGCCAACGAGGTCCGACCCCGTCGCGCTCGAGTATCAACTTCCGCCGCGGCGGCATCGGCTAGGTCGGGCTACTCGACCGGGCCTTGGTGCTCGTCGGGCAGGGGACCAGACGGGTCGACCGTCGGTCCCGGCTCGTTGGTCGTCGACTCCTCGGGCGGCTGGGCAGGAGCAGGAGCCGACGCGGTCGGGTCACTGGGAGCTCCGCCCTCCGCCGCCGATGTGTCGGTGTCGGCCTCGGCCGCAGGTGCGCCGGCCATCGCGGGGACCTTGCGCAGACCGATCGAGTCGGCGAGGACCTGCGCGATGTCGATGACCCTGACCCCTGCCGCGCCGCCCTCGGCACGCTTCCCGTTGACGGCGTCGTCGAGCATGATGAGGCAGTAGGGGCACGACGTCGCGATGATCTCGGCGCCGGTGCCGAGCGCCTCCTCCGTGCGCTCGACGTTGACCCGCGTGCCGATCCGCTCCTCCATCCACATGCGCGCGCCGCCGGCGCCACAGCAGAAGCCGCGCTTGCCGTGGCGGTGCATCTCGACGCGCTCCAGGCCGGGTACGGCGTCGAGCACCGTCCGCGGCGCGTCGAGGATGTCGTTGTGGCGGCCGAGGTAGCACGGGTCGTGGTAGGTCAGCTTGGCGACGATCGGATCTTGTGGCGACAGGCTGCCGTCCGCGACGAGCCTGCCGAGCAGCTGCGAGTGGTGCACCACTTCGTAGTTGCCGCCGAGCGCGGGGTACTCGTTGCCGAGCGTGTTGAAGCAGTGTGGGCATGACGCGACGATCTTCTTCGCACCCACCCCGTCGAGTACCTCGATGTTGGCCTTGGCCATCTCCTGGAAGAGATACTCGTTGCCCATGCGCCGCGCCGGGTCTCCGGTGCAGGTCTCCTGCGGACCGAGGATCGCGAACTTGACGCCGGCGGCGTGGAAGACCCGGGCGATCGCCTGGGTCGACTTGCGCGCCCGGTCGTCGAGCGAGCCGGCGCAGCCGACCCAGTACAGCCACTCGATGTCGTCGGGGATCGAGTCGGTGACGATCGGGATCTCGAAGTCGACGCCCTCGAGCCACTCGGTGCGCATGTCCGCGCGTAGCCCCCAGGGGTTGCCCTGGTTCTCGATGTTGCGCAGCATCGTGCCGGCTTCGGACGGGAAGCTGGACTCCATCAGCACCTGGTAGCGGCGCATGTCGATGATGGCGTCAACGTGCTCGATGTCGACCGGGCACTCCTCGACGCAGGCGCCACACGTCGTGCAGGCCCACAGTGCCTCGGGGTCGATGACGTCGGGCACGAGCATCGTCGGTTCGATGTCGCTGCCGTCGGCGTTCTTCTTCCCGAGCAACCGGTCGGCCGAGGCCATCATGTTGTCGCGCAGCGCCGTGATGATCAGCTTCGGGTTCAGCGGCTTGCCGGTGTTCCACGCCGGGCACTTGTCCTGGCAGCGGCCGCACTCGGTGCAGGCGAGCGTCTGCAGCAGCTGCTGTTGGTGAAAGTGCTCGATCTGGCCGGCGCCGAGGACGGCGTTCTCGTCCTCCATCAGCTTCTCGAGGTCCGGCGTCGTGCCGAGCGGGCCGAGGGCTTTGGGGTGCCGCTTCAGCGAGGCATTGATCGGCGCCGTGATGATGTGCATGTGCTTGCCGTAGAGCAGGAAGACCAGGAAGCCCATGACGATGGCGATCTGCGCGACGACGAAAGTGCTCTCGAACGCGAGTGAGTTGGGCGTGATGTAGCTGGTCGCCTTGGACGCGAACGCCCACCAGCCGTCGTGCTGGTAGGGGAAGTGGCCGCTGGAGATCTGCGCGCCTCGGTAGAGCAGCAGCGTCGCGATGACTCCGAAGATCATTCCGAGGACGAGGTACGCCTGGTCGACGTGCGAGCCGTAGAAGCGGGACTTGCGCCCGAGGCGGTGGGGCGAGCGGGCGAGCCGGATGCCGGTGAAGACGATGATCGCGAGCAGCACCGCGACGGCGAAGATGTCCTCGATCAGCCCGAGTGCCCGGCTCCGGCCGATGTAGGGGATCGCGAAGTCGCGCTGGAACAGCGCGCCGAAGGCCTCGATGATGGTCAGGAACAGCACCGTGAAGCCCCAGAAGGTGAAGGCGTGGGCGGTTCCCGACCCCTTCACCTTGAACAGCTTTCGCTGCGCGAACACGTCGACGAGCTGCGCCCTGAGCGCGCCGAGGACGTTGGGGCGCCGCTCCGGCGGGATCGGCGCCCCGGAGAGCACCAACCGTCCGAGCCACTGGAGGCGGTACAGGGCAACGGCGACGGCGATGGCCGAAACGGCCAGGCCGGCGATTAGGCGAACAGTCACGCGGGCACTTTACTGAGTGGTACGCCGAGGCCAACGTAGTTGGTGTTTCGACCCCCCTTGAATGACCCAAAAGGTTGGCCTCGGCAAATGGGCCTAGAACACGTGGTGGGCGAGCCAGGCGATGAGCGGGATCATCACGAGCGGGGCGGTCAGCACGACGAGGCCGAGGATCACTAGCGCGGCCATCGCGCGGGTCCGCAGCGACGGTTCGCCACGGGTGTCCTGGAGCCGGCCCAACACCTGTGGAACGGTACGCCTGAGCGCCGCCGAAGCCACCTTGATCAGGAGCCTTTCAGAAAGTTGAGCCAATGTCGCTCAATCGGGAATGACAGGTGCCACCGATCCGGTTAACCTGAGTGACACCGGCTCAAGTCTGGGTACGGGCGGGGCCACGGGCACAGAAGAAGAAGGAGCAAGAACATGGGACGAGCGGTCGGCATCGACCTAGGGACGACGAACAGCGTCGTCACGGTGCTCGAGGGCGGAGAGCCCAACGTCATCGCCAACGCCGAGGGCTCACGGACCACGCCCAGCGTGGTGGCCTTCGCGAAGAACGGCGAGGTACTTGTCGGTGAGGTCGCCAAGCGGCAGGCCGTCACCAACCCCGATCGCACGATCCGGTCGGTGAAGCGCCATATCGGCACCGACTGGTCGATCGACATCGACGGCAAGGCCCAGACGCCGCAGCAGATCTCGGCCTTCATCCTCTCCAAGCTCAAGCGGGACGCGGAGGCCTACCTCGGCGAGCCGGTCACCGATGCGGTGATCACGGTTCCGGCGTACTTCTCCGACGCCCAGCGCCAAGCCACCAAGGAGGCCGGCCAGATCGCGGGCCTCGAGGTGCTGCGGATCATCAACGAGCCGACCGCGGCCGCGCTGGCCTACGGCCTGGACAAGGAGGCCGACCAGACGATCCTCGTCTTCGACCTCGGCGGTGGCACCTTCGACGTGTCGCTGCTCGAGATCGGCGACGGCGTCATCGAGGTCAAGGCCACCAGTGGTGACAACCACCTCGGCGGCGACGACTGGGACCAGAAGGTCGTTGACTGGCTGGTCGAGCGCTTCAAGGCGGGCCACAACATCGACCTGTCGGTCGACAAGATGGCAATGCAGCGTCTGCGCGAGGCTGCGGAGAAGGCCAAGATCGAGCTGTCCAGCTCGTCCGAAGCGACCATCAACCTGCCGTACATCACTGCGAGCGATGCCGGCCCGCTGCACCTCGACGAGAAGCTGTCGCGGGCGGACTTCCAGCGGATGACCGCCGACCTGCTCGACCGGACCAAGGGCCCGTTCCAGCAGGCGATCCGCGACGCGGGCGTCAACGTCGCCGACGTGCATCACGTGGTTCTCGTCGGTGGCTCCACCCGGATGCCTGCCGTTGTCGACGTGGTCAAAGAGCTCCTCGGCGGCCGCGAGCCCAACAAGGGCGTCAACCCCGACGAGGTCGTCGCGGTCGGCGCTGCGTTGCAGGCCGGCGTTCTCAAGGGCGAGGTCAAGGACATCCTGCTGCTCGACGTGACCCCGCTGTCTCTTGGTATCGAGACCAAGGGCGGGATCATGACCAAGCTCATCGAGCGCAACACCACGATCCCGACCAAGCGCAGCGAGATCTTCACTACGGCCGATGACAGTCAGCCGTCCGTGCTGATCCAGGTCTTCCAGGGCGAGCGTGAGATCGCGTCGTACAACAAGTCGCTCGGCAACTTCGAGCTGACCGGTCTGCCCCCGGCGCCGCGTGGTGTCCCGCAGATCGAGGTCACGTTCGACATCGATGCCAATGGCATCGTCCACGTCGGAGCGAAGGATCTGGGCACCGGCAAGGAGCAGTCGATGACGATCACCGGCGGCTCCGCGCTACCGAAGGACGACATCGACCGCATGATGCGTGAGGCCGAGCAGTACGCCGATGAGGACAAGAAGCGTCGCGAGTCCGCGGAGGTGCGCAACCAGGCCGACGGCCTCGTCTACACGACGGAGAAGTTCCTCGCGGACAACGGCGAGAAGGTCTCCGACGATGTGAAGGCCGAGGTCACCGCGGCGGTCGCCGAGGTGAAGACGGCGCTCGAGGCCGATGACGTCGACGCCATCAAGCGCACGTCGGAGGCGCTCGCGACGGTCAGCCAGAAGATGGGCCAGGCGCTCTACGACGCCAACGCCAACACGGCGGAGGCGGGCGGCGCGGAGTCGGCTGACGGCGGCAGCGACGAAGACGTCGTCGACGCGGAGATCGTCGACGAGGGCGACGCCGAGGACGGCAATGCCTGACTCCAATCCGGGTGTGGGACCGGACGGCGAGGGCGAAGCCCCCATCGTCCGGGACCGGCGACGGTTCGATCCATCGACTGGTGAGCGCCGGACCGACCTGCCCGACGAGGCGCCGCAGGCATCGCCCGTCGAACAGGCTGCCGACGCAGGGTCGACGGATCTCGTGGCCGAGCTCACCGCCGACCTGCAGCGCGTGCAGGCGGAGTACGCCAACTACCGGCGCAGGGTCGACCGAGACCGCGAAGCGGTCGGCGAGGCCGCGCTGGTGTCGGTGATCTTCGGTCTGCTGCCGGTGCTCGACGACCTCGACCGGGCGCGGGCGCACGGCGAAGTGCAGGGCGGGTTCGCGTTGGTGGCCGATGGTCTCGAGGCGACGCTCGCCAAGCTCGGCCTGGCCCGCTTCGGTGACGTCGGTGAGCCGTTCGACCCGACCATTCACGAGGCGCTCACCCACGGCTTGTCGGGCGAGGTCAGTGAGCCGGTGTGCGCCGAGGTCTACCAGCCCGGCTTCCGGGTCGGCGAGCGGATTCTTCGTCCGGCTCGGGTGGCCGTCCTCGAGCCCGAGTCGGCACCGGGCGGCGACGTACCGCAACAGACCGACGCGTCAGCGGAGTGAACAACGACAACTAACGGAGCACGGAAGGAGGGACGCCGATGAGCGCGCGCGACTATGTCGAGAAGGACTACTACGCCACGCTCGGCGTCCCGAAGGACGCTACGGCGGCAGACATCAAGAAGGCCTACCGCAAGCTCGCGCGAACCCACCATCCCGATGCCAACGCGGGCGACGTCAAGGCCGAGGAGAAGTTCAAGGAGGTCTCCGAGGCCTACGACGTGCTCTCCGACGCGACCAAGCGCAAGGAGTACGACGAGGCCCGCTCGCTGTTCGCGGGCGGCGGGTTCCGGGTGCCGCCCGGCGCGGGTCATGGCGGTGCGACCTTCGATCTCGGCGACCTCTTCGGTGGTGGTGCGGGCGCCGGCGGTGGGCTGGGCGACCTGCTCGGTGGGATCTTCGGTGGTGGCGGCCGCGGCCGTGCCGCGGCGCCGCGACGAGGCGCCGATGTCGAGGCCGAGGTCACCTTGTCGTTCAACGATGCGGCGGCCGGCGCGACGTTGCCGCTTTCGATCTCCGGTCCGCATACGTGCCCGACGTGTCGCGGCAGCGGCGCGAAGCCTGGCACCGCGACCCGGGTCTGTCCGCGTTGCTCCGGTACCGGCATGGCGTCGACCAACCAGGGTGGCTTCGCCTTCGCCGAGCCGTGCCGTGACTGCCGAGGTCGCGGGCTGCTCGTCGATGACCCCTGCGCCACCTGCGGCGGAAGTGGCGAGGCGATCACGACCCGCACCTTGCGTGCCCGGATCCCGGCCGGGGTCGCTGACGGCCAGAAGATCCGCCTCAAGGGCAAAGGCGAGGCCGGCGAGCGCGGCGGTCCCCCAGGCGACCTGCTCGTCACAGTCCGTGTCGGCAAGCACGAGATGTTCGGACGCAAGGGTGACAACCTGACGCTGGTCCTGCCGGTGACGTTCCCCGAAGCGGCGCTGGGCACGACCGTGAAGGTGCCGACCCTCGAGGGTGGTGCGGTGACCGTGAAGATCCCGGCGGGGACAGCGAGCGGCCGCGTGCTACGGGTGCGCGGCAAGGGCGTCGCACACCGTGACGGCACCAAGGGCGATCTTCTCGTCACTGTCGAGGTCACCGTCCCGAGCGAGCTCGGCGACGAGGCGAAGGCAGCACTCGAGGCGTACGCAGCCGTCGCCCCGGAACATCCACGCGCGCAACTCGACGCAGCGCACATGAGCGCCGCGGCCAAGAACCAGGGGACGGTCGGCTCCGATGACTGACGACTTCGTTCAAGGTGCCGGCGGCGTGTCCGAGGACGCCGCCGTGTTCGTCATCTCGGTGGCAGCGTCGTTGGCGGGCATGCACCCGCAGACCCTGCGGGCCTACGACCGGATGGGCCTGGTGTCACCCGGTCGTTCGAGCGGGCGTGGGCGGCGCTACTCCGCGCGGGACATCGCGATGCTCCGCGAGGTGCAGCGGCTCTCACAGGACGAGGGCATCAACCTCGCCGGAGTGAAACGGATCCTCGAGCTCGAGGCACATGTGTCCGCGCTGCAGCAGCGATTGGCCGAGGTGCTCACCGAGGTCGATGCCATGCATAGCGAGATCGGGCGACGGGAACAGGCGGTGCACCGCTCCTACCGCCGTGACCTCGTGCCGTTCTCGCCGCCCACCGTCGTCGTCTGGCAACCCCCGAAGTAACCAAGACCAACGAGAAGACAGTGACATGGACAGCTACCGATTCACCACCCGTAGCCAGCAGGCGCTCAGCGATGCGGTGACGATCGCGGCGTCGGGCGGGCATCCGTACGTCGAGCCGCTCCACCTGCTTGCCGCGCTGCTGGCCCCTGCCGATGGTGTGCCCCGGCCGCTTGTCGAAGCAGCAGGCGGTGACCCCACCAAGGTCGTGACCGAGGTGACCGCGCTGCTCGACCGGCTGCCGTCGGCGACCGGAGCGACGGTCGCCGCCCCCGGGCTGTCCCGTCCGGCCATCGCGGTCGTCAATGCCGCGGCCGACCTCGCCAAGTCACTCGGTGACGACTACGTGTCGACCGAGCATCTTCTGGTCGCGCTGGCCAAGGACGGTGGCACGCCCGTCACGGACCTGCTGCCGGCGGCGTCGGCGCTCCAGGACGCGTTCACCGTCGTCCGTGGGTCATCCCGGGTGACGAGTCCGGAGCCCGAGGGCACCTACCAGACACTGGAGAAGTACGGCGTCGACCTGACCGCCGCGGCTCGCGACGGGAAGCTCGACCCGGTGATCGGCCGCGACACCGAGATCCGTCGGGTCGTCCAGGTGCTGTCGCGGCGTACCAAGAACAACCCGGTCCTCATCGGGGAGCCCGGCGTCGGAAAGACCGCGGTCGTCGAGGGTCTCGCGCAGCGCATCGTCGCAGGCGACGTGCCCGAGTCGTTGCGCGGCAAGCGGCTGATCTCCCTCGACCTCGCGGCGATGCTCGCCGGCGCGAAGTTCCGCGGCGAGTTCGAGGAGCGTCTCAAGGCGGTGCTCGCCGAGATCAAGGACAGCGACGGACAGGTCGTGACGTTCATCGACGAGCTGCACACGGTCGTCGGCGCCGGCGCCACCGGAGAAGGCGCCATGGACGCCGGCAACATGCTCAAGCCGATGCTCGCGCGTGGTGAGCTGCGGCTGATCGGCGCGACGACTCTCGATGAGTACCGCGAGTCGATCGAGAAGGATCCGGCACTCGAGCGACGGTTCGCGCCGGTGATGGTCGGAGAGCCGAGTGTCGAGGACACGATCGCAATCCTGCGCGGCCTGAAGGGTCGCTACGAGGCGCACCACAAGGTGGAGATCACCGATGCGGCGCTGGTCGCCGCCGCGACGCTGTCCAACCGCTACATCACGGCGCGGTTCCTGCCGGACAAGGCGATCGACCTGATCGACGAGGCGGGATCACGGCTGCGGATGGAGATCGACTCCCGACCCGTCGAGATCGACGAGCTGCAGCGCGCCGTCGACCGGTTGCGCATGGAGGAGTTGGCTCTCGAGCGCGAGGACGACGCGGCATCGCGCGAGCGGCTGGAAAAGCTGCGCGCGGAGCTCGCCGACAAGACCGAGCAGCTCGGTGCGCTCAACGCGCGGTGGGAGCACGAGAAGACCGGCCTCAACCGGGTAGGGGACCTCAAACAGCGGCTCGACACGTTGCGGACGCAGGCAGAGTCGGCGCAGCGCGCCGGCGACCTGGAGACCGCGGGCCGCCTGCTCTACGGCGAGATTCCCGCCGCCGAGGCGGAGCTCGCAACGGCGGCCGCCGCCGAGCAGTCGGCGGTTGCCGGATCTCCCGCTCCGATGGTCAAGGAAGAGGTCGGCCCGGACGACGTCGCCGAGGTGGTCGCGTCCTGGACCGGCATCCCGGCGGGGCGGCTGCTCGAAGGTGAGACGGAGAAGCTGCTGCGGATGGAGTCCGCCCTCGAGACGAGGGTCGTCGGGCAGGACGACGCGGTGCGCGCCGTTTCCGACGCCGTGCGTCGTGCCCGGTCTGGCATCTCCGACCCGGACCGACCGACCGGCTCGTTCCTGTTCCTCGGCCCCACAGGCGTTGGCAAGACTGAGCTCGCCAAGGCGCTTGCGGCGTACCTGTTCGACGACGACCGGGCGATGGTCCGCATCGACATGAGCGAGTACGGCGAAAAGCACTCCGTCGCGCGGCTGGTCGGAGCGCCTCCCGGATACGTCGGCTACGACGAGGGAGGTCAGCTCACCGAGGCGGTACGACGCCGGCCGTACACCGTCGTCCTGCTCGACGAGGTCGAAAAGGCGCATCCCGACGTCTTCGACGTGCTGCTTCAGGTGCTCGACGACGGACGGCTTACCGATGGGCAGGGCCGCACCGTCGACTTCCGCAACACGATCCTGTTGCTCACGTCGAACATCGGGTCGGTGTTCATCAACGATGCGTCGCTGGATGACGTGGCGAAGCGCGAGGCCGCTCTCGCCGCGGCCCGCGGGCACTTCAAGCCGGAGTTCCTGAACCGGCTCGACGACATCGTGGTGTTCCACTCGCTGGGCAGCGAGCAGCTCACCGCGATCGTGGACATCCAGGTCGCCCGGCTCGCGGCGCGGCTCGCCGACCGCCGGCTGACCCTCGAAGTCAGCGATGCCGCGCGCGAGTGGCTGGCGCTCTCCGGCTTCGATCCGGTCTATGGCGCGCGCCCATTGCGACGGCTAATTCAGAGCGCGATCGGTGACCAGCTCGCGAAGGCGTTGCTGTCCGGCGAGATCCGTGACGGAGAGACCGTCGTCGTGGATGTTGCGAAGGAGCGCGAGGGTTTGACTGTCGCGCCCCGTCTGTCCCCTCGACCTTGACGAAGAAGGCCCTTCGAGGCTTCAGAACGCACTCTTCGTCAAGCTCGAGGTGACCGATAACCTCTGCGCGTGGCTGATGCAGAGGCGTTGCTCGAGTTGATCAAGGCCGATGCCGTCGTGCACGGCAGGGTGACGCTGTCGTCCGGTCGTGAGGCTGACTACTACGTCGATCTGCGCCGCGTCACGCTGTCCGGCGCGGCTGCTCCGCTGGTGGGTCGTGTGATGCGTGCACTGACCTTCGACCTCGACTATGACGCGGTCGGAGGGTTGACGCTCGGAGCCGACCCCGTAGCCACCGCGATGCTGCATGCCGCCGCTGAGGACGGCGTGACGCTCGATGCGTTCGTCGTCCGCAAGGAGGGCAAGGCGCACGGCCTGCAACGCCGGATCGAAGGGCCGGATGTGCGGGGCCGCCGGGTGCTCGCGGTGGAGGACACCTCAACGACCGGCGGCTCCGTGCTGACGGCGGTAGAGGCGCTGCGCGAGGCGGGTGCTGAAGTGGTCGGCGTAGCGGTCATCGTCGAACGTGGTGCAGCCGACGCGGTCGAAGCGGCGGGACTTGAGTACCGCTCCGCCTACTCGCTCGCCGACCTCGGACTCGAGTAGTGCGCCACCACTACAAGTCGGCGATCGTCACCGGAGCGTCGAGCGGGATTGGCCTGGAGCTCGCCAAGGAGCTTGCCAATCGCGGGACCGACATCGTCGTGGTCGCGCGGCGTACCGACCGCCTCGAGCAACTCGCCGCCCAGCTGAAGTCGGTCAAGGTCGAGGTCGTCACGGCGGATCTCGCGACCGACGCGGGCGTGACCGCGGTCGAGCAGCGGCTGCGGGCGCAGCCGGTCGAGCTGCTGGTCAACAACGCGGGTGTGTCGACGGTCGGGGCGCTGCACAAGCAGGACGCGGCCGACGAGGCCCGCCAGGTCGCGGTCAACATCGTCGCCTTGCACCGGCTCACCGTTGCCGCGATCGGGTCGATGGTCGATGCGGGTCGCGGCGGCATTCTCAATGTCTCCTCGATCGCCGGCGAGCAGGCGCTGCGCGGGTTCGCGACCTACTCCGCGAGCAAGGCGTTCGTCACCCGCTTCAGCGAGGGCCTGGCCGCCGAGGTGAAGGGCAAGGGGGTCCACGTCACGGTGCTCAAGCCCGGCTACGTCTGGACTGAGATGAACCCCGAGGGCCCGGCTCGAAAGTCGATGCAGGGCAGGTTCTGGCTCGAGGCGGACGAGGTCGCGCGCCACGCGCTCGACGCGGTCGAGGCCGGGCGGCTCTACTCCGTGCCCGGGCCGCACTGGCGGGCGGCAAGCGGGTTGATCAACGCGTTGCCCATGCAGCTCGTGCGCGGCATCTCAAGCCGCTTCGACGCCTCAGGCTGACTCGGCGGGCATCCCGCGCGCTATGCGCTCTCGGCTGGCTTGTGGCGCAGCATGTGCCAGGCCGCCGGGATGATCGACAGCACTACCGCCAGGACGGCGATGACCTCGACGTACTTGCGGATGAATGACACGTGCCCGACGAAGTGGCCGAGTACGACGATCGGGACGGTCCAGACCAAGCCGCCGATGAGGTTGGCTGCGGTGTAACGAGGGACCGAGACGCCGGCGACGCCGACGATCGGTGAGGTGAAGGTCCGTACGACGGGCACGAACCGCGACAGCACAACAGCGCGGCCCGCGCCGAACCGGTCGAGGAAGCGCTGCGCTCGTTCGGCGTACTCCTTCTTGAACCATCGCGATTCTGAGCGCTCGTGCAGCGTGGAGCCGGCGCGACGGCCGACCTCATAGCCGAGCTGTCCGCCGACAACCGCCCCGGCGGCGGCCGCCAGGAGGAGCCAGCCGAGCGGCAGATGGACGTGAAGGTTGTTGTGCCGGTCGGTCGCGTACCCGGCCAGGAACAGCAACGAGTCACCGGGCAGGAAGAAGCCGATAAGCAGGCCGGTCTGCACAAAGATCACAACGAGCACCCCGACCACGCCGAACGTCGACAGCAGGTGGCTGGGCGAGATCGAGCTGAGCAGGGCGAACTGCTGGTGCACCGGCGAAGGCTATCGGTGCACACTTGCGGGCAGAGTCATCCTGAAGTCGGATCCGAAAGGTGCGCGCGTCATGCCGGTCGCCAGTCCCGAGGTCTATGCCGAGATGTTCGACCGCGCGAAGGCAGGTGGCTTCGCCTATCCCGCGATCAACGTCACGTCGTCCAGCACCGTCAACGCGGCGCTGCGCGGGTTCGCCGAGGCCGAGAGCGACGGCATCCTGCAGGTCTCCTGGGGCGGCGCGGAGTTCGCGTCCGGCTCCACGGTCAAGGACATGGTCACGGGTGCGATCGCGCTCGCGGAGTTCGCCCGGGAGGTCGCGAAGAACTATCCGGTCACGATCGGGCTGCACACCGACCACTGCCCCCCGGACAAGCTCGCCGGCTACATGCGCCCGCTGCTGGAGCGATCCATCGAGCGGGTCAAGGCCGGGCAGGGTCCGATCTTCACGTCTCACATGTGGGACGGCTCGGGCATCGACCTGGAGGACAACCTCAAGACGGCCGATGAGCTGTTTGCCATGTCCATCGAGGCACACACGATCCTTGAGCTCGAGATCGGCGTCGTCGGCGGGGAAGAGGACGGCGTCTCCAACGAGATGAACGAGAAGCTCTACACCTCGCCCAAGGACATGGAGCGGGTTGTCGAGGTGCTCGGCGCCCCGGGGGAGCGTGGGCGCTACCTCCTGGCTGCCGTGTTCGGGAACGTGCATGGCGTCTACAAGCCCGGCGCGGTGAAGTTGCGCCCGGAGATCCTCAAGGAGGGCCAGGACTACGTCGGAGAGAAGCTCGGCGTCGACCGCCCCTTCGACCTGGTCTTCCACGGCGGCTCGGGCTCCGAGCTCACCGAGATCCACGAGACGCTGGACTACGGCGTGGTGAAGATGAACATCGACACGGACACCCAGTACGCCTACACCCGGCCGGTCGCCGACCACATGTTCACGAACTACTCCGGCGTGCTCAAGGTCGACGGCGACGTCGGCAACAAGAAGGTCTACGACCCGCGGGCTTGGGGCCGGGCGGCCGAGGCAGCGATGGCCGAGCGGGTGGTCCAGGGGTGCCAGGACCTCAAGAGCGTTGGCAACAAGCTGACATAACTCCGCGAATCCCGGCTTGTCACCCGTATCGTTGACGGACTGCTATCTCACCAGGTGGGGGAGCCGGAACAATGTCCCGCTGGCTTCGAGCCGCGGCCGTCACCGGGTGCACAGCGCTGCTGTGTGCCACGGCTGGCCTGTCCGCGTCCCCGGCAGCAGCGGATGACGCACCCGTCACGTCGTTCACGCTCGCTCCGGCATTCGGCCAGGCCGGTCAGACCCTCACGCTGACCGCGCAGGGCACGACCACCTTCCCGACGGATGGCTCGGCGGGGGTGACGTTCAACGACGACGTGACGGCAACCTCGATACAGGCCGTCAGCCCGACTGTCCTCGATGTCGTCGTGCCGACGAATGCGAGCACGGGACCGGTCGCGGTTGTTGCGGGCACGACCACCTATGACGGACCGACCTTCACCCTTCAGCAGTCGACGGCTTGGACGGCGACGCTGGCCCCCGCGCTGCTGACCTTCGGTCACAAGGCAGTAGTCGGCGCAAAGCTCGAGACCACCAGGACGCTTACTCTTCCGGTTTCGGGGGCGGTCGCCACCCTCCAGCACCGGCTGGGCGACTCGGGCGCCTGGCACAGGGCGCCCGGTGCCGCCGACGAGATGACCAGCGACGACGGCACCGTCAGCTGGAAGGTGCAACCGGCGAGCAACGGCGAGTACCGCGTGCACTTCGCGGAGACGCCTGAGTACGGCGCTGCCGTGAGTGATCCGCTGGAGATGCGCGTGCGCCCGCAGATCACGGTCCAGCCGGTGACGGCCGCGCCGGTCGGGTCGAACACCAGGATCGCCGGCTCGGTACACCCCCACGTCTCTGGCCGGGTGGTCCTCGAGCGGCTCCAGGGCAGCTCCTGGCACCACATCGGAAGCACGCAGGCCCATCACGGCAAGTTCGGCTTCGAGATCGACCCGTCGACGTACTCGCTGCTGCACTACCGCGTGCTGCGGCCTGGTGACGCGACTCACCACGTGGCGCTCAGCCGGGTGCTCACCATCCAGGCAGTGCACCGAGTGCTCGTCTACGGCTCCTCCGGAGCGGATGTCCTCGCGCTGCAGAAGCGGCTGCGCGCACTGCACTACGACGTCGGCTCGAAGTCCTCTTACTACGGCTGGGACATGATCCACGCCGTGACGGCCTTCGAGAAGGTCCAGGGCTTTGCGCGCAACGGCGACGCAGGTCCCGATGTCTGGGCACGGCTGGCGTACCCGAAGCGGCCGCGCCTGAAGTACCGGTCCGTCCACGGCACGTCGGTCGAGGTCAACCTGACCAAGCAGATCCTGATGATCGCAAAGAACGGCCACGTCTGGCGGATCCTCGACACCTCGACCGCGGGCGGCTACACCTACACCGACTCGGCTGGTCTGCAAGCGACCGCGATCACGCCGACCGGACACTTCGTCATCCAGTACAAGATCGACCACCTGGTGAAGGACAAGCTCGGCACGCTGTGGCGGCCGTCGTACTTCGACAGCAGTGGCGACGCGATCCACGGCGAGGGTGACTCCAACTACGGCGGCGATGTCCCGCCGTACGCGGCCAGCCACGGCTGCGTCCGCATCACCGATCTCGCGGTCAACCGCTACTACAACGTGTTTGCTATCGGCGTTCCGGTCTGGATCTATCACTGAGACGTGACACTGGTGTCATGACTCACTCGCACGACCTACTGGGCCAGCCCCCTGCGACCTTGCTCGCCGACACTCCCGCCGCGCGGGAGGCGCTTGATCGCGGCGATGACCCGGCGCAGGTCGCCGCGGCGTTCCCGACGTACCCCGCCGCGTGGGCGGCGCTCGCCGACCGTGCCTTCGCTGACGGCTCGGTGGTGGAGTCCTACGCGTACGCCAGGACGGGCTATCACCGTTCGCTCGATGCGTTGCGGCGCGCGGGATGGAAGGGCCACGGCCCGGTCCCGTGGTCACACGCGCCCAACCAGGGCTTCCTGCGCTGCGTGCACGCACTTGCCCGGGCTGCGCGCGCGATCGGTGAGCAGGACGAGGCGACGCGTTGCCAGCAGTTCCTGCACGACAGCGATCCCGCGGCAGCCGACGCGCTGGCCTGATCTCGGGTAAACTTCGACCGCAAGAGGCTCTGGTCGCTTGCGATCCGGGGTCTCTTTGCGTTTGTTCGGACCGCGGGTCTTCACGTCGGGGTCGCGCTCCGCGCGGCTGGATACGCCGAAGGGACTGCGGGAATGCCGGCGATCGCATTGCTTGGCGCCCAGTGGGGCGACGAGGGCAAGGGCAAGGCCACCGACCTGCTCGGTGATCGGGTCGACTACGTCGTGAAGTTCAACGGCGGCAACAACGCCGGCCACACGATCGTGGTGGACGGCGAGACCTACGCCCTGCACCTGCTGCCGTCAGGGGTGCTGAGTCCCGGCGTCACCCCGGTCATCGGCAACGGCGTCGTCGTCGACATCGGTGTGCTCTTCGGTGAGATCGACGCGATCACGCCCCGCGGCGTCGACTGCTCACGGCTGGTCGTGTCGGCCAACGCGCACGTCATCACCTCCTACCACGTGCTCATGGACAAGGTCGCAGAGCGCTTTCTCGGCAACGCGAAGATCGGTACGACCGGTCGCGGGATCGGGCCGGCGTACGCCGACAAGATGTCGCGGCTAGGGGTCCGGGTGCAGGACCTGCTCGACGAGAAGATCCTGCGTCAGAAGGTCGAGGGCGCGCTCGAAGGCAAGAACCAGGTCCTCGTGAAGGTTTACAACCGCAAGGCGGTTGAGCTCGACGACGTGGTCGACGAGCTCCTCGGTTACGTCGACCGGCTGCGGCCGATGGTCGCCGACACGTCGCTGCTGCTCGGCAAGGCACTCGACGAAGGCAAGGTCGTGCTGCTCGAGGCCGGCCAGGCCACGATGCTCGATGTCGACCACGGCACCTATCCGTTCGTCACGTCGTCCAGCGCGACCGCCGGTGGCGCGTGCACCGGCTCCGGCATCCCACCGACCCGGATCGACCGCGTGGTCGCGGTCGTCAAGGCGTACGCCACGCGCGTCGGCTCCGGGCCGATGCCGACCGAGCTGCTCGACGACGACGGCGAGAAGCTGCGCACGATCGGCGGGGAGTTCGGCGTCACCACGGGGCGCCCGCGGCGGTGCGGTTGGTACGACGCCGTGGTCGCGCGCTACGCGGCGCGCGTCAACGGCGTGACCGACTTCGTCCTGACGAAGCTCGACGTGCTAACCGGATGGGAGCAGATCCCGGTCTGCACCGGCTACCGCGTCGACGGCAGGGTGCTCGATGAGATGCCCATGACGCAGACCGAGTTCCACCACGCCGAGCCGGTCTACGAGATGTTCCCCGGATGGGACGAGGACATCACCGGGGCGCGGTCGATGGACGATCTGCCGAAGCAGGCGCGGGCATATGTCGAGGCGCTCGAGTCGATGTCGGGCGCACCGATCTCAGTCGTCGGTGTCGGACCTGGCCGCGAGCAGACCGTCTCGATCCGCTCGCTCGTCTGAGGGCGAGAGCTGTGCCGGCGAAGCCGGTTCGATTGTTGGATGGAGTGTGGGGTGGCGGACGTGCCAGTGGCACCTGATGGTCGGCCGCTGGTCGCAAGCGCGGTCCGACTGGACCGCGCCACCCGGTCCGACGCGGTCGCGATCTTCGCGGCGCTCGACGATGACCGCGTCTGGGAGATGGGCTTCGGCGGGTCGATGACGCGGCCGACCGGGCCCGAGGGCTGGGCCGAGTCGATCGACAAGGCGGCTGCCGAGGACCGGGTGATGTACGTCGTACGGCTAACTTCCGACGATCGCGTCGTGGGCACGAGCAGCATCGGCGACATTGACGTCGTCCATGAGAAGGCACACATCGGTTGGACGGCCTACTCCCCGATGGTCTGGCAGACGGCGGTCAACCCCGAGTGCAAGCTCCTGCTGCTCACCCACTGTTTCGAGGACTGCGCGCTCGGGAGAGTGAAGCTGCGGACCGACCTCATCAATGTCCGGTCGCAGGCCGCGATCGCAAAGCTCGGTGCGACGCGCGAAGGAGTGGCACGCAGGCACCTCAAGCGCGCTGACGGCACGTGGCGCGACTCGGTCATCTACTCGGTGATCATCGACGACTGGCCGGCGGTCAAGGCAGGCCTCGAAGCCCGTCTCGCGGCGCCGACGATCGAGTAGCTCATGAATCAACAGGGGGACGAGCGCATCCGGGCTGGATGGACCGGGCCCGTTGCCGTGCTCGCCCTCGGCGTGATGGTCCTCGGCTGGCGGCGCGCCGCCTCGGTATCTGAGACGCGGGCGGTATGCCACGTCGCATCCGACCTTGAAGGCTTGGCGCAGAGTCTTGTCCCGACCGCTGCCGCGAAGCTCTCATCATGCAGCGGGGTGGATCAGCGGTACGACGTCGGGCTCGCCCTGGCATTTGCCGGCGTGGTGCTCGCGCTGACGGCCGTCATCGTGATGTACCGGCGGGCCCGGGCTTCGCGCCGAGCCGGCTTTCCTTGGTGGCCTCGTCGGTCTGCCGAGCGCATCGCGGCGTGGATCGATGCACCAGGGAGTGCGGCGCGCCCACCGGATCGACCGCTGCGGGTGCGGCCGAATGCGGTGATGGCTGTAGGCGTGCTTCTGGTCCTGGGAGTCGTTGAGCTGGGGAATGTCGTAAGGCAGGACGTCCAACGCAGCCTCGACCGACACGCGCTACATCGCGGTGAGGCGGCGCTCACCGTCCTGTCCTTGCCGGCGAGCCTTATAGCTGGCGACAGTCCGGTCTGCCACAGCTCGATCGACACGCGCTGCGCCGAGAGCGACCTGTCTCCGACCTCAGTCGCGCTGATCCTTGAGAGGTTGCTCGACGGCAAGCCCGATATCGGGTTGTGCGAGATCCTCCCGCCGCCTGCAGGTACGCCATGTGAGATCGAAGGCACCGTCGGTGGCTATCACGCCTTGGCGTTCGCGTTTCCGAAGGTTCACTTCCGCACCGATGGGTCGCCTTCGGTCGGGGGAACCAACGTGACGATCGAGCTGCTGAAGGCGTCGAGCGAGACGCACGTCGGCTAGTAGCCTTGTGACAGTGCGAGTGCTCGTCATTGGTGGGGGTGGACGCGAGCACGCGTTGTGTCTTGCGCTGTCGCTCGACTCCTCCGTTGAGGCGCTGTTCTGTGCGCCGGGGAATCCCGGGATCGCGGAGGTTGCTCGACTCTTGCCGGGTGGGGACTGGCTCGCTGCCGCGCACATTGCGGCCGCCGATCTCGTCGTGATCGGCCCTGAGGTTCCGCTGGTTGCGGGCGTGGCCGACGAGTTGCGGGCGGCCGGTTTCAACGTGTTCGGGCCGAGCGCCGCTGCTGCGCAGCTTGAAGGAAGCAAGGCCTTCGCCAAGGAGGTCATGACGGCCGCAGGTGTGCCGACTGCGGGCTATCACCGATGCGTCACTGCCAGCGAGGTCGCGGCAGCCCTCGATGAGTTCGGTGCGCCATACGTCGTCAAGCACGACGAGCTGGCCGCAGGCAAGGGTGTGGTCGTCACCGATGACCGTGCCGCCGCGCTCGATCACGCAGCAGGTCACACCGTCGTCGTCGAGGAGTACCTCGATGGTCCGGAGGTGTCGTTGTTCTGTGTGACCGACGGCGAGGCGGTTCGACCGCTGATCCCGGCGCAGGACTTCAAGCGCGTCGGCGACAACGACGCCGGTCCCAACACCGGCGGCATGGGTGCTTATGCGCCGCTGTCGTGGGCACCTGACGGGCTGGTCGATGAGGTCGTCGAGCGAGTCGTCCGGCCGACCCTGGCTGAGATGGCGCGCCGCGGGACACCGTTCTCCGGCTTGCTCTTCGTCGGCCTTGCGCTGACGTCGCGTGGCCTGAAGGTGGTGGAGTTCAATGCCCGATTTGGCGACCCGGAGACGCAGTCGGTCCTTGCGTTGCTTGCGTCTCCACTCGCTGAGCTCCTCGAGGCGGCGGCGCTCGGCAAGCTGGCCGAACACCCGCTGCTGCGCTGGCGCAATGGTTCCTCGGTGACGGTGGTTGTCGCAGCTTCCGGCTATCCCGAGCACCCGCGCACTGGGGACGAGATCGAGGGGCTCGACAAGATCACCGAAGCCGACGTGCTGCACGCCGGGACGGCTCTCGAGGATGGGCGGCTCGTGACGAGCGGTGGCCGAGTGCTGGCGGTGACCGCGGTCGGCGCCGACCTCACGGCTGCGAGACAATCGGCGTACGACGCGGTCGCCCACGTCCGGATCGACGGTTCGCACTTCCGCAGCGACATTGCGCTCCGTGCCAGTGAAGCTGCCCAGACTGCCGAGGAGAGCCGATGATCGACCGCTACACCCTTCCCGAGATGGGACAGGTGTGGAGTGAGGCGCACAAGTATGAGCTCTGGTGCCGCGTCGAGGCGATCGTGCTCGAGGCCCACGCCGCCGCGGGCACGGTTCCCGCCGATGTCGTCGCTCCGGTGCTCGCCGCCCCCGCGCCGACACCAGAAGCGGTCGCGGTCGTCGAGGCCGTCACGCAGCACGACGTAATTGCGTTCCTGACCGCTTGGGCCGACAACACGACACCTCGCGAGGCGGCCGCCTGGGTGCACCACGGCATGACCTCTTCCGATCTGCTCGACTCGGCGATCGCCGTTCAGCTGACCGAAGCGACCGATCTGCTCGTCACGAAGGCGAATGCACTGGTTGCCTCCCTTCGCGACCACGCGCTCACGCATCGCGCGACGCTTCGGGTCGGGCGCACCCACGGTGTGCACGCCGAGCCCGACGTCTGGGGTCACCGGGTCGCCGACTTCGCGTTTGCAATGGCGCGTTCCCGCGACCGGCTGGTTCGGGCCCGCGACGCGGTCGGCGTCGTCAAGATCTCCGGCGCGGTCGGCACGTACTCCAACATCGACCCGTCGATCGAGCAGCACGTCGCGACAGCCCTCGGGCTGCGCGCCGCGGAGGTCGCAACCCAGGTCGTGATCCGCGACGGCATCAGCGAGTGGGTCTCCGCGCTCGCCGTGCTCGCGACGGTGTGCGAGGCCATCGCGCTCGAGGTGCGGCATGGCCAGCGCACCGAGGTGCGCGAGCTGGCGGAGCCGTTCGGGTCGGGTCAGAAGGGCTCGAGCGCGATGCCCCACAAGCGCAACCCGATCATGTGCGAGCGGATCTGCGGCCTGGCCCGCGTCGTACGCGCGCAGGTCGTGCCCGTGATGGAGGGCATCCCGCTCTGGCACGAGCGCGACATATCGCACTCCTCCGTCGAGCGGATCGCGTTGCCTGATGCCGCGATCGGCACCGACTACCTGCTGCACCTGACGTTGCGGCTGGTCAACGGTCTCGTCGTCGACGCCGGGCGGATGCGGCTGAACCTCGATGCGACGGGTGGGCTCATCTACTCCAGCGCGGTGCTGTTGGAGCTGGTCGAGTCAGGACTGTCGCGGGAGGCGTCGTATGCCGTGACGCAGGCAGCGGCGATGCAGACGTGGTCGAGCGGGGTGCCGTTCCGGGAGACGTTGCGCAAGCACGCCGCGGACTCAGGGCTGACGCTGGACGAGGCACGCCTCGATGAGGTCTGTCGACCCGAGCGCTACCTCGAGCGCCTCGCCGACGTCTTCGACCGGGTCGCCGCGCTCTCATGACGGTTCAGCCGTGAGCGCCCTGCCGGGTCTGGAAGACCGACACCTGTACTCCGGCAAGGTTCGCGATCTGTACGACGCGGGCGACGGTCTGCTGCTGATGGTCGCGGGCGACCAGATCTCGGCGTTCGACTATGTGCTGCCGACGGTGATCCCGGACAAGGGCGCGATCCTGACCGGGATGTCGCTGTGGTGGTTCACCCAGCTCGCCGACATCATCCCCAACCACGTCGTGTCGGCCGACGTCGCCGACTACCCAGCGGCCTTCGCACCGCATGCCGACCACCTACGTGGTCGCTCGGTGCTCTGCCGGCGACTCGACATGGTCAGTGTCGAGTGCGTTGCCCGCGGTTACCTCGCCGGGAGTGGCGTGACCTCCTACGAGGCGACGGGAACCGTCTGCGGCGTCGCGCTGCCGGCAGGCCTCGAGGACGGCTCGCGGCTGCCGGAGCCGATCTTCACGCCGACGACCAAAGCGCCGGTCGGCGAGCATGACGAGGCGATGACATTCGACGACGTGGTCGCACAGGTCGGCGCTGAGGTCGCCGACCAGCTTCGTTCGCTGACGCTGGCGGTCTACGCCCGCGGCCAGCAGCTCGCCGAACAGGCGGGCATCCTGCTGGCCGACACCAAGGTCGAGCTGGGCTGGGACTCCGATGGCGTGCTGGTGCTGGGCGATGAGGTGCTGACACCGGACTCGTCGCGGTTCTGGCCCGCCGAGACCTGGAAGCCAGGTGGCGCGCAACCGTCCTACGACAAGCAGTATGTGCGGGACTGGCTGCTCCACGATTCGGGATGGGACCGCGCGGCCGGTGGGGCGCCGCCGGCGCTGCCCGGCGACGTGATCGAACGGACCCGCGCAAAGTACGTCGAGGCCTACGAGCGCCTCACCGGCCACCCCTTCTCCTAGCAAAGCTCCTTTACCTGGCAAGACTGCCCAGCAGAGTTCCGCTACCTGGGTGTTCTGCCAGGCAAAGGAGCTTTGCTTGGCATCGGTAGTGTGCGGGCATGGTGCGGGTGGTTGTCGACGTGATGCCGAAGCCGGAGATCCTCGACCCGCAGGGCCAGGCCATCGTGCGGGCGCTTCCCGGGCTCGGCTTCGAGGGCGTGGCCGCCGTACGTCAGGGCAAGCGCTTCGAGCTCGACATCGACATCGACGCCGCCGACGCGGAGGCGGTCGCCCGCAAGGCCGCCGAGGCGCTGCTCGCCAATCCCGCCATCGAGGACTTCACAGTCCGCCTCGAGTCCTGACCGCTTCAGGCGCTGTCCGCCTCGACGACCGCAGGTGCGAGGCCGAGCGCTTGAGTGATCTCCGCGGCCGCCCGATCGGTGCGGCTGGGGGTCATCCAGGTGATCCCGTCGAGGCCGAGCTCGTCGCCCTTCTTGAGTCGGAGCGTCACATGGAAGCCGGCGAAGTCTGAGTCCCGCACGACCTCTTTGATCTCGACTCGGCGGAAGTGGAGGTCGCCGCGAAAGTTGCGAACGGTCACGCCGGACTCATCCACGATCAAGCACGCCGCCCACAAGCGCCACAGTCCCCCGAGCATGACGACCTCCATGAGGATCGTCGCCGCCAGCCATCCCGCGCGAGTTCCGGTCTGGATGTTCGCGGTGGTGATCTCGGCGTGAATCGCCCACGCGATGCCGAGGGCCAGCACCAGGCAGATCAGGCCGCGGGAAACGCGGGTGAACGGTGCGCGAAAGATCGTCGGTCCGGGCACCTGATGAGTGTGTCAGGGCTCCCGGTCAGTTGATGCCGGGCATTGCGGCGACATCGAGCGAGCCGTTCGTCTTCGCGGCATGCTCAAGCCCCCAGCAGGTTGCCGGGATCGCCCGCAGCTCCTGGCGCGGTCGTGGGATCCGGGGCGGGGGCTTCGGGATGTGGGTGCCGCACTCGGTGCACTTGTCCTCCCGGACCGGGACCACGTCCTCACACCGCTGACACCGCCGCATCGGACAGAGGATCAGCGCGCGATATCTGCGCGGTGACGCGTCGGCCATGGTCGCTCCCAAGATCGTCTTGCTCTTGATCCGGAGTCTGCCCGTGCCGCCCGATTTGCCGCTATCGCCTGTTAGGACCGTTTCGCCTGGCCTGTCATGACTAGTCCTGCACGGAGGCGCGATCCCTGCCACTTAGACTGAGCCCGTGCCCGCCACCACTCGCGTCGGTGTGGTGACGTTCCCTGGATCGCTGGACGACCGGGACGCTGCGCGGGCGGTGAGGGCCGCGGGTGCTGAGGCGATCAGCCTCTGGCACGGCGACGCGACGCTGCAGGGCGTCGATGCGGTGGTCCTGCCGGGCGGATTCTCCTATGGCGACTACCTGCGCGCCGGCGCGATCGCCCGGTTCTCCCCCGTCGTCGCCGAGATAGTGGCTGCGGCCAACCAGGGGCTTCCGGTGCTCGGCATCTGCAACGGCTTCCAGGTGCTCTGCGAGGCCGGCCTGCTGCCGGGCGCGCTGATCCGCAACGCCGGCCTGCACTTCGTGTGCCGCGACCAGCAGCTGCGAGTCGAGTCGACGACGTCAAGGTGGACCAGTCACTACTCGCGAGGCACCGAGGTCGTGATCCCGGTCAAGCACGGTGAGGGACGCTACGTTGCCGATGCCGCAACCATCGAGCAGCTCGAGCGCGACGGGTTGGTCACCTTCCGCTACATCGGCGGTAACCCCAACGGCGCGCTCAACGACATCGCAGGCATCCGTAACAGTGCCGGCAACGTCGTCGGTCTCATGCCGCACCCTGAGCACGCCATCGATGGGCTCACCGGTCCTTCGGTCGACGGCCTCGCGATGTTCTCCAGCGTGATCGGCGATCTCGTCGCGGCATGACCGACACCGACACCGTCGAGGTCGCTGCTGCAACCCCCGACAAGCCGCAGCCGTTCGCCGAGCTCGGGCTGAAGGACGACGAGTACGCCGAGGTCCGCGAGATCCTCGGCCGTCGCCCGACCGACGGCGAGCTGGCGATGTACTCCGTCATGTGGAGCGAGCACTGCTCCTACAAGTCGAGCAAGGTGCATCTGCGCCAGTTCGCGGAGAATCCGCCGCACAGCGACGCGATGCTCGTCGGGATGGGCGAGAACGCCGGCGTCGTCGACGTCGGCGACGGCCTCGCGGTGACGTTCAAGGTCGAGAGCCACAACCATCCGTCGTACGTTGAGCCCTACCAGGGCGCCGCGACCGGCGTCGGCGGCATCGTCCGCGACATCCTCACGATGGGCGCCCGCCCGATCGCGGTCATGGACTCGCTGCGCTTCGGCGAAGCCGGCGCCCCTGACACCAAGCGGCTCGTGTCCGGGGTCGTCGCCGGCGTCGGCGGCTACGGCAACTGTCTCGGCCTGCCCAACATCGGTGGCGAGGTGGGCTTCGACCCGACGTATGCCGGAAACCCGCTGGTCAACGCGCTGTGCGTCGGCGTCCTGCCGCACGAACGGCTTCAACTGGCTCGGGCGGAGGGCGCGGGCAACCTCGTCCTTCTCATCGGCGCGCTCACCGGTCGCGATGGCATCGGCGGCGCATCGGTTCTCGCCAGCGCGACGTTCGAGACCGAGGGTGAGACCAAGCGGCCGAGCGTCCAGGTCGGTGACCCGTTCGCGGAGAAGATCCTCATCGAGTGCTGCCTCGAGCTGTTTGATCGCGGCCTGGTCGCAGGCATCCAGGACCTCGGCGCCGCGGGCCTGTCGTGCGCCTTCGCAGAGACCGCGGCGCATGGCGACGGCGGCATGTCGGTCGACCTCGACCTGGTCCCGTTGCGCGAGGCGTCGATGCTTCCTGTCGAGATCCTGATGAGCGAGTCGCAGGAGCGGATGCTCGCGATCGTCGCGCCGGAGTCGGTCGACGAAGCGCTTGCGTTGTGCGCCAAATGGGGTGCCCTCGCAACAGTCGTCGGCCGGGTCACCGAGGGCGACCGGCTGGTCATCAAGTGGCACGGCGAGACGATCGTCGACGTCGAGCCGGGCTCGCTCGCGGACGACGGCCCGGTCTACCACCGCCCGCTCGCGAGGCCGGACGCCGAGCAGGACGCGCTCACGGCCGACAGCTCCGCGCACCTCGCCCGGCCGGCGTCCGGTGATGAGCTGCTCCAGACCTTGCTGCGACTCGTCGCGTCACCGGAGCTGTGCAGCCGGCGGTGGGTCACCGAGCAGTACGACCGCTACGTGATCGGGGGCACGGTCCTCGCGATGCCGCATGACGGCGGCGTGGTCCGCCTCGGTGACGAGACGACGCGAGGCATCGCGCTCTCACTCGACGGCAATGGTCGCTTCGCGAAGCTCGACCCCTACGCCGGTGCGCAGCTCAACCTCGCCGAGGCCTATCGCAACGTCGCCTGCACCGGTGCCCGACCACTCGCGATCTCCGACTGCCTCAACTTCGGCTCGCCCGAGGACCCGGCGGTGATGTGGCAGTTCGCCGAGGCGACTCGCGGACTTGCCGAAGGCTGTCGCGCCCTCGGCACGCCCGTCACCGGTGGCAACGTCAGCTTCTACAACCAGACCGGAGCGACGGCGATCAACCCGACCCCCGTGATCGGCGTGCTCGGGGTCATCGAGGACGTACGCCGCCGGGTGCCGAGCGGTTTCGTCGCGCCGGGCCACAAGGTGGTGCTGCTCGGTGAGACCGCCGACGAGCTCGACGGATCGGCTTGGGCGTGGGTGGTGCATCGCCATCTTGGGGGACGGCCGCCGGCGGTTCGCCTCGATGCCGAACGCGCGCTCGCCGGGCTCCTGCTCGACGCGGCCGACGGCGCCCTGCTCTCCTCGGCGCACGACCTGTCCGAGGGTGGCCTCGCGCAGGCCCTGGTCGAGGCGTGCCTCATCGAAGGAGTGGGCGCGCAGGTCGACATCGGCAGCGAGGCGTTCGTCGAGCTCTTCAGCGAGAGCGCTGCACGGGCTCTTGTCGCGACTGCGGACGATGCCGCGGTCCTCGCGCTGGCGGCCACCCACGGCGTACCGGCTCGGGTGATCGGCGAGACCGGTGGAGCAGTGTTCTCGGTTGCGGACGCTTTTGAGATCGGGCTCGCCGAGCTGCGCGAGCCGTTCGAGGCGACGCTTCCGGCGCTGTTCGGCTGAGCCCGCCGATGCCCGTCGACATCCCGGCCCTTCGTGCGGCGTACGACGCGCAGGTGCGCAACCTCGTCAGCTGGATCGCGACGGTGCCGGCCGAGGTCTGGGACACCCCGTCCCGCTTGCCCGCGTGGACAGTCGGAGAGCTGGCGTTCCACACGACTGAGGTGCCGAACACTGTCATTTGGGCGCTGCTCGAGGGAGCCGCGAAAGCCAAGCCACAGACGATCGCGCAGTACACCGCGCACTGGCCCAAGGCGGCGAGCGAGATCGCTGACCGGGATCGCACGGCTGCTCGCGGCATCGGGCGCGACGCCGTCGTCGACCGGCACGCTTCGGCGCTCGCGACGATGTCCAGCGCACTCGACGACGAGCCCGGCGATCCAGTGCTGCTTGCGCGGCGCGGACCGATCCGGCTCTCCGACCTGCTGGTCACACGAGTGGATGAGCTCGTCGTGCACTCGCTGGACCTGTCCGCGTCCGTGCCCGATGCCGCAGCGGTGGTCATCGACCGCAACGCGCTAGGTGTCGCGGTCCGCATGCTCACCGGGATCCTCGCCGAGCGGGTCCCTGGTCGAAGCGTCGAGGTGCGGGTTCCGCCGTACGCCGCGGTTCAGTGCATTGCCGGCCCCCGCCACACGCGTGGCACGCCACCCAATGTGGTCGAGGTCGAGGCGGTGACATGGGTGGAGCTGGCGACCGGGCGGATCGCGTGGGCCGAGGTGGTCCGAGACGGACGGGTGAGGGCGAGTGGCGAGCGGGCGGACATCTCCTCACAGCTCCCCGTATTGGCCTGAGCCCGTGTTTGCCTGAAGCCTCGCGCTCAGCTTGAATGCCGCACCGACTTCTCCACCAGCGCGCGACACACGTGCGGCGGTCGGCGGTTGTTGGCAGGAGCGACGCGCCGTTGAGCGAACCTGTGGTCATGAACGCGCGCCGCACCCGAACCGTCGCGGGTGTCACCTGCCTGCTCGCGGCAGTCGCCGTGGTTCCCGCCGCGGCTACGACGCTCGCCCGCCATGACATCGGGCAGGTGGCGGCGCCGCGGACGCATCATCCACGACAGGCGCTGGCCATCAAGACCCTGTCAGTGCGCGCCGACCTCGTATCGGGTCACG
>DATAUF010000041.1:0-16789 GCA_036268405.1 Mycobacteriales bacterium | reverse complement strand
ACGTACGCCGCTCGCACGCTGTCGTAGCGGCTACTTGTTGAGCCACTTCCCGCCGAACCACATCAGCTCGTCCGCCAGCAGCTCGATGCCGATGCCGTCCGGGTCGCGCAGGTAGATCGACTCGACGATGCCGCGCTGCGGCCCGTCGTACGCGATCCCGGCTTCATCGAGCTTCGCCCGCAGCGTGGCATGTGCCTCCGGCGGCACCGAGATCGCGATGTGCTGCACCCCGCCGGTTCCCTCGGGCAGCTGCTCCAAGCCCAGGCCGGGGAAGTCGAAGAACCCGAGCAACGTGTTGTTGCCGAGGTCGAAGAAGAAGTGCGTTGAGCCGGGGTAGTCACGGTTTTCGACCAGCTCGATCAGGGGGAAGCCGAGCAGGCCTTGGTAGAAGTCAATCGTCTGCTCGACATCGCTGCAGATCAGCGCGGCGTGGTGGATCCCGCGGCCGTTGGTCTGCGCCCTGCTGCTCGGCGGCGCGACGTGCATGCTTCGCAGCTCGTCGCGGCGGGCCGCAAGGCGGTCCTGCTCGGCAGCATCCGGTGGCGTCATAGATCGAGTGTCCTCCCCGTAATCTGCCCGGGTGAACGTGCTGGCGATCGAGGGCGCGGACGTTTGGTTCCCCGACGGCCCGCATGTCCTGCACGACGTCTCGCTTCGGGTGGCCGAGGGCGAGCACTGGGCGCTGCTCGGACCGAACGGCGCGGGCAAGTCGACGCTCTTGGCGCTGGCCTCTGCCCAGCGGTTTCCCTCGCGCGGCACGGTCGAGATCCTCGGCAAGCAGATGGGGCGGGTCGATCTGCGCGAGCTGCGTCGTTCGATCGGGATCGTCGACGTCCGCCTGCGGCTGCCGAGCGAGTTGACGGTCGAGGGCTACGTCGAGACCGGCGCGACACAGACGGTGCAGTGGCTGCGAAGTCCGGACGACGCAACGCGGTCGCGGGTCGCGGATCTGGTCGCACGGTTCGGCCTCGCCGAGCTGCGCGACCGGTCGATTGCGGTCTGCTCGCAGGGCGAGCGTGCGAGGGCGCGGCTGGCACGCTCGCTCGTCGCGCACCCGGCGTTGCTCCTCCTGGACGAGCCGGCATCAGGTCTCGACCTGCCGGGTCGTGCCGACCTGCTCGCAGCCGTCGAGGCGACCGCTGTCGAAGAGCCGCAGCTGGCAAGCATCACCGTCGCGCATCACCTCGAGGAGCTGCCGGCCACGACGACCCATGTCGCGCTGATGCGTGACGGCAGGTTCGTCGGCCAGGGCGACGTCAGCCTGCTCGGCGACGAGATCGCACTGTCCGACTGCTTCGGCCGCGCCGTACGGGCACATCGCATCGAAGGCCGCTGGTTCGCCGTCGCCGGCTGAACCTGTCCGTATTTGCGCTGCCTATAGCCCGGGCAGACACGGACAAGGCGCTGGCGCGATCAGCGGCCGAGGTCGTGGTTGACCGCGGCGGTCCAGGCCTTCGAGGGCAGCAACGTCGGCAGCGCCTTGCCGTCGCGGGTGACGAGGACGTTGGTGCACGCGGCCTGCTTCGCCACCCAGGTGTGATGCGGGCCATGGAAGGTGACGGTGGTCTGCGGGCCGCCTGCAACGTCGCAGTGAATCGTGCCTCGCGGCTCGCGCTTGAGCGCATTGAAGAGGTCCACCAGCTTCGTCGCCTTCGCGCCGTGGACTGTCGCACCGCCGCCGCCACCGCTTGAGGACGTCGGCGTCGTGACGGTCCCGTTCGAGTACCTGAGGGCGACCCGATGCACCGCGTCGGACACGTGCTCGGTGGCGGGTCGCGCCGACGCGTGATCGCCGTGCCGCGTCGCGGCGTCGGCGGCCGACGCGCCGACCAAGGACCCGCTCAGGACGGTGGTGGTCGCGATCACGGTCAGGAGATGTCGCATCGTGCGGTCCCTTCCCACTTGTCCTGCGGTCGTACCCGTCGATGAGACGTGCAAGCGGCCCCAGCCGTTCCGACTACCCTCGACACGTGATTAGTGGCTTGCTGCTGTTTCCGCTGCACGGAGCCTTCCTGATCATTGCGCTCGCCTCGCTTGTGGTCCGCGTCGCTGCGCTGGTTGATGCGCTCTTGCGCCCCGAGGGGGCGTACGTCGCCGCCGGCAAGCAGACCAAGGCGTTCTGGCTCGTCGTACTGTTCATCGGGATGATCTTCACCTTGATCGGCCTGATCGCAGCGATCGTCTATCTGGTTGACGTCCGTCCAGCGATCCGCGGTGCCAGCGGCGGTGGCGGCAGTGGCCGGACGTCGTCGTCTGACGGGCCGTACGGCCCTTACCGCGGCTAGCTCGATGGCGGCAACAGAGCGTCTCGACCTCGTCGATGCCTCGCTGCGTGAATGGGACGCGGTCGTCCTGCAGGCGAGCGAGGACGGGATCGTGCTCGATCGCTCCGCGTTCTATCCGGGCGGCGGTGGGCAGCCACCCGACAACGGCGTCCTGTTGTGGGGCGGCGTCCAGACCCGGATCGTCGGCGCGCGCAAGACCGATGACGACCTCTACCTGATCCCCGCCGAGAGCGACCCACTGCCGGCGCCGGGAGCCGTGGTTCGCGGAGCTCTCGACGACGATCGGCGGACTGCCCTGATGCGGACCCACTCCGGGCTGCATCTCCTTGCCGGCGTGGTGTTCCGCGACTACGGCGCGCTGGTGACCGGCGGCAACATGGAGCCGCTCGAGGCGCGCATGGACTTCAACCTCGACCAGGTGCCCGAGGGCTTCAAGGAGTCGATTGCGGCGGCCTGTGCCGTCGAGATCGAGGCTGACCGCCGGATCGACGTCAAGGTGCTGCCGGCCGACGAGGCCTTCGCGATCCCGGACATCATCCGCACCGCGACCAACCTGCTCCCGCCCGGTCTCACCGAGGTCCGGATCGTCGACATCGTCGGGCTGGACACCCAGGCCGACGGCGGGACGCATGTCGCGTCGACCAGGCAGATCGGCGCGATCGACGTCATCAAGGTCGAGAACAAGGGCAAGGGCTTTCGGCGACTTCGCGTGCGGCTGCCGCAATGACCGAAGACACGCCGCCGATCCCGAGGTACGGCGAGGCCTCGCTCGCCGACGTCATGCCGTCGGTGCTTGCCGGACTGGGCGTCGGTCAGGACAACCGGCTGGGCCTCGCCGACACCGCGCGTGCGGTCGTGGTGCTCATCGACGGGATGGGCCTCGTCGGCCTGCAGGCACGCGCCGATGCCGCGCCGTTCCTGTCCTCGCTGGCCTGTCGGGAGCTGACGGCGGGCTTCCCGTCGACGACGGTCACGTCGCTCGCCTCGCTGTCCACCGGGGTGCCGTCGGGTGAGCACGCGATGACGGGGTACTCGTCGTACGTCGCCTCCGTCGGCGAGCCCGTCAACTGGTTGTCCTGGCGTCAGGTCTCGGGCAAGGACGATCTGCGCGAGACGCTCGAGCCGGAAGAGGTCCAGTCGCGGACGACGGTTTGGCAGCAGGCCGCGGATGCCGGTGTCTCGGTCACGATCGCAAGCTCCCGCGACTTCGAAGGGACCGGGCTCACGCGCGCGGTGTTCCGCGGCGGGACCTTTCGCGGGGTCACGACCGGCGGTGACATGGTTGCCCTCGCCGCTGATGCGGCCGACCACGGTCATCGATCGCTCGTCTACAGCTACGCCTCGGAGCTGGACTTCGTGGGACACGTCCGGGGTCCGGCCAGCGACTCCTGGGCGGCGCAGCTGTCAGAGCTGGATCGGCGGATCGAGCTGCTCGCCCAGCGGCTGCCGGCCGGCACCTCGCTCTACGTCACCGCGGACCATGGAATGACCGAGATGCCGCCGGAGGAGACCGTCGACGCCGACGAGGACGGCTCGCCGCTTCGCACCGGTGTCATCGCGATCGCCGGCGAGCCGCGGATGCGGCACGTGCACGCGCAGCCGGGTGCGGCCTCGGACGTCCTGGCGACGTGGCGCTCGGTACTCGGTGACCGCGCGTGGGTGCTGGATCGGGAGACGGCGATCTCGTCCGGCCTGTTCGGCGCGGTCGTCACGCCTACTGCCCGAGCGCGGATCGGTGACGTCGTCGCGATCGCGCGGGGCGGTCTCGGGATCGTGCAACGCAGGCGCGAGTCGCGACTGTCGGCACTGCCCGGCCATCACGGCGCGCTGACCGACGCCGAGCTGCTCGTCCCGTTGTTGTCGGCGACGGTTTGACGGTTCGCATCACGTTGGTGCTCGGCGACATCGTCGAGCAGGACGTCGATGTGGTGGTCAACGCGGCGAACAGCGGCCTCATGGGCGGCGGCGGCGTCGACGGGGCGATCCTGCGAGCGGGTGGGGACTCACAGCTCGCGGCGCGTCGCGCGCTGCGTGACCGGATCGGTTCGTTGCCGGCTGGACATGCCGCGGTGACCGAAGCCGGTGACATGCCGTGCCGGTGGGTGGTGCACGTGGTCGGTCCGGTCTACAGCCGCATGGAGGACCGTTCCGAGCTCCTCGTGTCGTGCTACCGCGAAGCGCTGGGCGTCGCGGACGAGCTCGGCGCGACGAGCATCGCGTTTCCGGCGGTGTCGGCCGGCGTCTACGGCTGGCCGTTGCCGTCGGCGGCGGACATCGCGATCGCGACAGTGGCCAGCACTCAGACTCAGGTCACCGACGCCCGCTTCGTACTGTTCAACCAGCAGGCCTACGACGAGTTCGCCCGCGCCTTGCGCTCGCTAGAAGTTCAGGGCGGCTGACCAGCGGTCGAGCAGTGTCGGGTCGCCGCTGAGGTCGAGCGAGGTCCAGGGCAGCCGGCCGTACGCCGCGAGCAGCAGGGCGCTGTCGGTGCCCGTGACGCTGACCTGCGGCGCCTCGATCAGATCGGAACGACGCACGCCGCCCGGCTCGAACTGGAGGTACCAGGTGTTGCCGTCGGGTGAGTGCAGCGCGACAGTCCCGGCGGGCCCGTCGATCTGATCGCGGCCGTAGACGCGCGGAACGATGATGTCGATCAGCTCGTCGAGTCCGTCAGCCGCGAGCTCCGCGTCGATCGGCTGCCGGATGCCGTGCGCGTTCTGAGCATCGAATCGGTGCACGGCTGACTCGTGAGCCATCCGGCGAGCCCAGAAGATCGCGCCTTCCGGCGCGTCGAAGACCCAGGTCCAGATCGGAGTGTCGGGCTCGGCCTCGCTCAACGCGATGACGAGCTGATCGAGCTGCGCCTCCAGCAGGTCGACGGCGTCGCCGTCGGGCATCACGGGGAGCGAGTCAGGCCGTGAGGTCGCGCGCGACGAGACGTAGAGGGCGACGTTGGCATAGACCTGCCACACATGGCGCGCGAGGTCGGTGATCGTCCAGTCGCCGCAGGTCGGCACGGGCACGTCCGCGCCCATCCGCGCCGCGGCCACGAGTGCCTCGCCCTCGCTTCGCACCGCGCCGGTGAGCTCGCGGTATCCGGGCGTCGTCATTCCTCGATCCCCGCCATCAGGTCGAGATCATCCGGCGGCTCAGCGGGCGTCACCCAGTGCAACCAGGGCTTCTTCCACACGTCGTGGTAGTGGTTGGCCCGGTCGATGAACTTCTCGTACGCGGCGTCGAAGGCGTCCTGATCACGGTTGCGCAGCGCCTCGCGAACCGGGGCGCAGTCCTGCTCGAGGTAGGCCGCCATGTCCTCGGCGTACTTCGGCCGGCTGGTCGCGCACAGCCGCAGCTGCTTGTACGTCGAGGTGTAGAAGTACTCCGCAAGCTTCCAGTTGCCGGCTTTCGCTGCGTAGTACAGGCGGTGCGTGCGATAGCCGACCTCGGCCATCAGCCGGTCCATGCCGGGCTGCATCATCGCGAGCTCGTCGATCGTCAGCTCACGCTTCCCGTTGTGGACCGCGTGCGTGTGATCGGTCGAGATCGGAGTTGGCCCCGAAGCTGGATCAGGCAAAGTCACGGTGTCGTCTCCCGGAAGATCTTGTGCTGCGCGGCCTGCGCGCGAGGACGTACGACGAGGAGGTCGACGTTGACGTTCCACGGCCGGGTTACCGCCCACGTGATGCAGTCGGCGACGTCGTCGGCGCTCAGCGGGCCGGGCACTCCGGCATAGACAGCATCCGCCCTGCTCTGGTCTCCCCCCAACCGGTTTAGCGAGAACTCCTCTGTCGCCACCATGCCCGGTGCCACCTCGACTACTCGCACCGGCCGTCCGCACAGCTCCAGGCGCAGCGTCTCGGACACGGCGTGCTCGGCGTGCTTCGCGGCGGCATACCCCGCGCCGTTCTCGTAGACGCCATGACCCGCCGTCGAGGTGACGGTCACGATCACCGCGTCACCGCTCGACTCGAGCGCCGGAAGCAGCGCTCGGGTGACGCGCATCATGCCCAGCACGTTGGTTTCCCACATCTGGCGCCAGGCATCCTCATCAGCGTCCGCGACGGGTTCGAGACCGAATGCGCCTCCCGCGTTGTTGACCAGGACATGGCACACCTCGATCGACTCCGCGAACGCCCGCACGGAGGTCTCGTCGGTGACGTCGAGGACCACTGGACGTACGCCGGACTCGTCGGCGAGCGCTTGCAGCCGATCGAGCCGCCGAGCCGCCGCCACGACGTCGTACCCCTCGGCCGCCAGGCGGCGAGCGGTGGCCGCGCCGATGCCGCTGCTGGCGCCGGTGACTACGGCGATTCGTCGATCCACTTCCACCTCCACACCCTGAGCCTAGGGAAACAGAAGTGAGCCTTCGCAGCGGATCGGGCAGGATTGACGGCATGGCACTGCCACGGCGGGTGGCGACGTTGTCGGTCCACACCTCGCCCCTCGACCAGCCCGGGTGCGGTGACGCGGGCGGTCTCAACGTGTATGTGACCGAGGTCGCGAGGCGTCTCGCGGAGCGCGGCATCGAGGTCGAGATCTTCACTCGTGCGACGAGCAGCGAGGTCGCGCCGACCGTCGAGCTCACCCCCGGTGTGATGGTGCGCCACATCACCGCCGGCCCCTTCGAAGGGCTCGACAAGAACGACCTGCCCGGCCAGCTCTGTGCGTTCACCAGCGGTGTGCTGCGCGAAGAAGCGGCACACGAGCCCGGTTGGTACGACCTGGTGCACTCGCACTACTGGCTGTCGGGCCAGGTCGGGTGGCTGGCCAAGGAGCGCTGGGGCGTGCCGCTGGTGCACACGATGCACACGATGGCGAAGGTCAAGAACCTGCTGCTTGCCGACGGTGACTCGCCCGAGCCGGCGATGCGCGCAATCGGAGAGGCGCAGGTCGTCGAGGCCGCCGATCGGCTGATCGCCTCGACCGCCAGCGAGGCCGCCCAGCTCGTGGAGCTCTACGGTGCCGACCCGGCGCGGGTCGAGGTGGTCGCACCCGGTGTCGACCTCACCACGTTCTCGCCCGGAGACCGAAGGCAGGCACGGCGCCGGCTCGACCTTCCCGACGATGCCGTCATGTTGCTGTTCGTCGGCCGGATCCAGCCGTTGAAGGCGCCCGATGTCCTGCTCCGGGCCGCAGCCGCGATGGTCGACACCGAGCCGGCGCTTCGCGACCGCCTCGTCGTGGTCGTCGTCGGTGGTCCCTCGGGCAGTGGGTTGGAGGAGCCGGAGCAGCTGTCGAAGCTCGCGGTGTCACTGGGCATCGCAGACCTCGTGCGGTTCGAGCGGCCGGCTTCCCAGCGGGTGATCGCGGACTACTACCGAGCCGCCGACGTGACGGTCGTACCGTCGCACAACGAGTCCTTCGGGCTGGTCGCACTGGAGTCGCAGGCCTGCGGGACCCCGGTCGTCGCGGCCCGCGTCGGTGGCCTGGTCACCGCGGTCGCCGACGGCGGCTCCGGAGTTCTGGTCGACGGCCACAACCCGGACGACTACGCCGCGGTGCTTCGCTCGATCGTCGAGACGCCGGCGCGTCGCGCCGAGTTGTCAGCCGGCGCGCTTGCCCATGCCGCCGGCTTCGGATGGGACGCGACGGTCGACCGCGTCCTCGAGGTGTATGCGTCCTCCACCCCACCCGCCACCCAAATGAAGTCGGCTGCCGCGCAGCCGCCTGCATTGCTGTGAGTGGGGTCGACCGGGACGGGCTCGCGCAGGTGCTGCGCGACGCACTCACCGAACGCGAGATCGAGTTCGAGGAGCCGACCGTCGGGTCGTTCTTCGTGAAGCTTCCCGGCTCGCACAAGCTCGCAACGATGACCTGGCTGGTGATCGGCGACCACTCGCTTCACGTCGAGGCGTTCTTCTGCCGCCGTCCCGACGAGAACGAAGAGCGCTTCTGGCGGTGGCTGCTCGAGCGCAACGCGAAGCTCTACGCCGTCGCCTTCTCGGTCGACCTGCTGGGCGACGTCTATCTGGTCGGCAAGCTTCCGCTGTCGGCCGTCACGGCTGATGAGATCGATCGCATCCTCGGGGCGGTGCTGACTGCTTCGGACGACTCCTTCGACACCGCGCTCGAGATCGGCTTCCGTACCTCGATCGAGAAGGAGTGGGACTGGCGGGTCAAGCGCGGTGAGTCACTCGCGAATCTCGCGGCATTCGCGCGGTTCGCCGACCCTGACAACCGCGGCGCCCGGCAGGGCGGATGAGCGGGCGGTGCGCGACCCAGCACAATGACGAGTCATGACCGACACCGGCCGGCTCGTCCTGCTCCGCCACGGGCAGAGCGAGTGGAACGCCAAGAACCTGTTCACTGGCTGGGTCGATGTCGGGCTCACCGAGCAAGGACTGGCTGAGGCCGTCCGCGCCGGCGAGCTGATGGCCGAGCACGACCTGTTGCCGGACGTGCTGCACACGTCGTTGCTGAAGCGGGCCATCGCTACCGCCGACGACGCGCTCCGGACCTGCGACCGGCAATGGATCGGAGTCCGCCGCAGCTGGCGGCTCAACGAGCGGCACTACGGCGCGTTGCAGGGCAAGGACAAGGCGCAGGTCCGCGAGGAGTTCGGTGACGACCATTTCAAGCTATGGCGCCGTTCCTACGACACCCCGCCTCCGCCGCTTGCCGACGACGACGAGCACTCGCAGGTGGGCGACGTTCGTTACGCGTCGCTGGCACCCGATCTGGTCCCGCGCTCGGAGTGCCTGGCCGACGTCGTCGTCCGGCTGCTGCCCTACTGGTACGACGCGATCGTGCCCGACCTACGAGCCGGCAAGACGGTGCTGGTGGTCGCCCACGGCAACTCGCTGCGCGCGCTGGTCAAGCACCTCGACGGCATCGGCGACGAGGAGATCGTGGGCCTCAACATCCCCACGGGGATCCCGCTGGCCTACTCATTCGATGACGCGCTTCGCCCGGTCGTGGCGAGGGGTACGTACCTCGATCCCGAAGCCGCCGAGACCGCAGCAAAGGCAGTAGCCAACCAGGGCCACTAGCGCCTAGCAAAGCTCCTTTACCTGGCAGTTCTGCCTAGCAACGGAACTTTGCCCGGCTGAAATGCCAGGCAACGGAGCTTTGCTTAGACGATCGGGGTTTGCGGGGTTGCCTGGTCCGTCGGGATGACCTGCAGCGGTGAGAGACCGCCACCGGGGCTGACCACCGGAACCGCGATCGTGGGGGAAGTGCCTGCTGCGGCGAAGCTGAACTGCACACCGACGGTCGTGCCCACGGTCGCTGCGGTGCCGGTCACCAGCAGCGACGGGTCGGTGGCATCGATCTGCGGGTCGCTGACCTCCACCACCACGCGCGGCGGGAGAGTGACCGGACCCGCACTGAACGCCGCCGTGCCCAGCGAGGTCGTGATGCCGGTGAACGTGTCGGGCTTGGTGCCCTCGTTGATCAGCGTGACCACGAGGTAGGTGCCGGACGGAGCGCCCGCGGCGGAGGTGCCACTCGTGGCAGTCGGGTCGGCCGATGGTGTCGTGAGGAACGCGTTGCGGATCCGGATCGCGCCGATCTGGTTGTCGGCGGTCTGGACCTGGCTGCGCTCGTGGCTGGTCTCGTCCTTGGAGTCGAACCCGCAGCCGACGAGCACGGGCACCGCGAGCCCGAGCGCCAACCCGGCGACGATCCGCTGCCTGGCACGACCGGCGATCACGCGCACTCCTGAATCAAGTCGGTGGAAACGGGGTGTGGTCAGCGTACTGACGCCGCCCCGGCCGGCCCGACCGGACCCTGGCGGTCAGCTGATCTCTCAGCTGACATCGGAGCCGCCCGCGAACACGAAGGCGATGACGAGCACCGCAACGGCGGCGATGACCACCCGAAACGCCCGCCGTCGGGTGTCCGTGCCTCGCAGCAGTCGCGGCACCGCGACCGCGATCGCGACATCTACCGCCGCCGCCACGACCGCGAGCGGCTTGGGACCGACGGCGATGAGTACGGCGATGGCGGCGCCGGCAACGAACCCGCCCGCGACGCCGGTCGATGCGGCCGGGCCGATTCGCTGGGGCAGCCCGCGCACCCCGGTCAGCGCGTCCTCGGCGGAGTCACCGATCGTGTTGGCGAAGTGGGCAGCGATGCCGCACATGACGCCGGCGACGACCAGCGCGGTGCGGGGACCCGGCGAGCCCGCTCGGGTCGCGGCCGCGAATACCGGTACCAGGCCGAACGCGACGGCGTAGGGAAGTGGGCTGACGGCGGTGCGTTTGAGGCCGAGGTTGTAGGACCACGCCGCCAGAACCGCGGCGAGGTGGATGAGGCCGGGCCGCAGCCCGACGGCAAGGGAGAGCGGTACGTCGGCGACGAGCGCGGCGCCCGCGCAGCAGGCAACGAGGCGCCGGCTGACCGCGCCCGTCGCGATCGGCTTGTCGGCACGGCGCGCGGCGGTGTCGAGCGGTGCGTCGATGGCGTCGTTCGACCAGCCGACGGACAGCTGCCCGCACAGCACCGCCGCGGCGACCAGCGCCGCACGCCGGTCCACGCCGGCTGCCACGACCATGGCCGTCACGAATATGGTCACCGCGAGGCAGGGCAACGGATGGGTCGCACGGGTCAGCGCAACCAACATCGGTTCGCGGGCCGCTGCGCGGGTGCCGGTCATGCGTCGAGCCGCGGCCGGTCGCTCAGTGGTGCGACCGGGACGGCAGCAGCATGCTCTGCAGCTTGGCGTCGAGCGACGTCGCGGACGGATCGGTGACGCTCCGCTCGACGTCGTAGATGGTGCCGTCGCGGTTGACGACGACGATCGTCACGCCCTGCGACGCGACTGATGCGGCCAGTGCGGCGGATGCGTCGTAATAGATGCCTGGCGACCCCTGGGTCAGGGAGGACATCAGATCGGCGGCCGCCTGGTCGCTCGCAGCCGGGACCACGATCGCCAGCGGGAGGGTCTCGCTGAAGGCTTGACCCGCGAGCGCGTTGAGCAGCGCCGCACAGCCGCAGTCGGTGGGGATCAGCGCGAACACCGCCGGGCGCAACGCGGCCGAGCGCGACTCGATGACGCCGTTGGGGCCGTTGAGTCCTACCGCGGGGAGCAGCCCTCCGACGCTTCCGTCGGCGGCACTGGGATGCGCGAGCGGCGCCGCGCTCGGCGCGTGCTCGACGGCGCGTGGCGCCATCAACATGAGCATCACCGCGACCACGCCGGCCAGCAGTGTGGCAGCGCTGAGCACGAGCAGAGGGACGGCGCCCCGGCGTTGCAACAGCAACCGCATCCGGCGGCTGCGGCGGGCTTGCCGCAGCTCCCGGTGATAGGCCGCGATGTCGCGCGAGAGCGCGCTGATGTCGTCCGGGGCGACCCCGTTGATCTTGTCCGCCCACGTGGCATCGGCGTCCGGCCCCGACGGCTGGTCAGCGCCTCCGGAGGCGTCGCGCGGGCGGTCGTCCTCGGCCGGCACGCCCCTGAGTATGCACCCTGCCGATGCATGTCAGCGGGGCTCCTGTCAAGACTCGATTGCGTCTCGCATCATGGCTCTGACCTGCGGTTATGCAGTTTTGCGAGCCGTCTGGCGGTCGATTTTGCGTGATATCCTGGGGGTCACCGAAAGGATCAATGCGCATGACGTTCACGGTCGGCGAGACGGTCGTCTACCCCCATCACGGGGCGGCCCTTATCGAAGCAATCGAGACCAGGACCATCAAGGGCGAGGAAAAGATGTACCTCGTTCTCAAGGTCGCCCAAGGCGATCTGACGGTCCGGGTGCCGGCCGACAACGCGGAGTACGTCGGGGTCCGCGACGTCGTCGGCGCTGAAGGTCTGGAGCGGGTCTTCGAGATCCTCAAGGCCCCTCACACCGAGGAGCCGACCAACTGGTCGCGCCGCTACAAGGCCAACGTCGAGAAGATCGCCTCGGGTGACGTCAACAAGGTCTCCGAGGTCGTCCGCGACCTGTGGCGTCGGGACCGCGAGCGTGGGCTGTCCGCCGGCGAGAAGCGGATGCTCGCCAAGGCCCGCCAGATCCTGGTCAGCGAGCTCGCCCTCGCCGAAGGCACCAACGAGGACAAGGCCGAAGCGCTCCTCGACGAGGTCCTCAGCGCGTAGCGCTCCGTCGCCGGCGAAGCCATTGGCTTCGTTGTCGTCGTCGCCGGTACCTCGGTACCGGACTCCTCCTCCGCCTTGCCACTGACTTCGCCGATCGACGGATCGCCACGCGCTCGGGGCCAGTGCACTACCGCCGCCGACTCCGGGTCGATCAATAGGCATCGGTTAGCCCTTTCGGATGAAGTGTCGGCCGATTTTGGCCGAGAATCGATAGGTGAGCCGGCAGTCCCGCGCACCTAAACGCCGTACCCCGAACACGCTTGTCGAGGTACTGCGGCTGCTGACTGTCGTGTTCTTCATCGGCCTCGGCGTCGAGGTCGGCCAGGTCAGCTCGCACCACATCCACAACGTCGCGATCGGGCCGTTCCGCGGCGCTGCGCTCGGCGTCATCGTGGGATCCGGCGTCGGGTACGTCGTCGGCGGCATCCTCGGCCGGACCGCAAGAACCACGGCGGACCGCACCGAGGTCGTGCTTCGTGAGGTGTCCGCCGACACCCTCGTCGCCGGAAGCTTCGGAGGTCTGGTCGGCGCGCTGATCGGTCTGGTCATCGCGTGGCCGCTGTTCTTCATTCCCGGCGTCGCGCTCGCCACCTCGCTGTTCGGCATCGTGCTCGTGCTGCTCAGCTATGTCGGATTCCGGGTCGGTGCGGCCAAGCGCGACGACGTGCTCGGAGTCATCGGCTTCCGGGCCGGTGTGATGCCGCGCCGTCCCTCGGGCTCGGCGCTGATCAAGCTGATCGACACGTCGGTCGCGATCGACGGCCGGATCGTGGACGTCGTCCGTGCGGGCTTCCTGCACGGCAAGGTCGTCGTCATCCAGCCGGTCCTCGACGAGCTCGACCGGCTCGCCAAGCTTCCCGACCCACTGCGCCGGGCCCGCGGAAGGCGCGGTCTGGAGGTCCTGGAGACGCTGCGCCGCGAGCCGTTCGTCGATCTCGACGTCATGCCTGACCCGCAGTCGGGAACCCAAGAGGTCGACCAGAAGCTCGTGCTGACCTGTCTGGACCACGAGTACGCGTTGCTCACCCTCGACACCAACCTCGCCAAGTCGGCGGGGATCTCGGGGGTCTCGGTGCTCAATCTCCATGCGCTCGCCGTCGCGCTGCGGCCCCCCGTGGTGGTCGGGGAGGACGTCACGGTGCAGGTCACCAAGCCGGGGCGCGAATCGGGTCAGGGGGTCGGATACCTCGACGACGGGACGATGGTCGTCGTGGAGCGTGGACGTTCGCTGGTGGGGAAGGACGTCACCGTGCGAGTGAGCAGCGTCGTCGTGACGGCGAACGGACGGTTGGTGTTCGCTGATGTCGCGGCGGGCTCCGGCGCCGCCACGAAGGCCCACGCATGAGTGTGGAGGACGTCGTCCCCCTCAATGACGCGCTAGCCGGGACGCCGCGGATCGGAATCGGGGTGGATGTCCACCCTTTTGCTGATGGCCGCGAGCTTGCGCTCGCCTGCCTGCAGTGGCCGGACGAGCGAGGACTGTCGGGGCACTCCGACGGAGACGTCGTGGCGCACGCGGCGTGCGACGCGATGCTGTCGGCGGCCGGCATGGGAGACCTCGGCGCGCAGTACGGGACCGACGAGCTGCGGTGGGCCGGTGCCTCCGGCGTCGTGCTGCTCACCGAGACCGCTCGAAAGGTCATGGCCGAAGGCTGGACGATCGGCAATGTGTCGGTGCAGCTGATCGGTGATCGGCCGAAGCTCGCGCCACGTCGCGCGGACGCAGAAGCCGCCATGTCGCGGGCGATCGGTGCGCCGGTGTCGGTGTCCGCGACGACGACAGATGGTCTCGGCCTCACCGGCCGCGGCGAAGGCCTCGCCGCGATCGCCACCGCTCTTCTGCTCTCCCGCTAGGCGCCTTGATCCGTAGGCTTGCCGCGTGGCGCTGCGGCTTTATGACACTCGGACCCGGGCGGTCCGTGACTTCAAGCCGCTGACGCCGGGCCTGGTCACGCTCTACGTCTGCGGCCCGACGGTGCAGTCGGCACCGCACATCGGGCACGTCCGGTCCGCGGTTGCCTTCGACGTCGTGCGACGGTGGCTGTCGGTGAGTGGCTACGAGGTCCACTTCCTGCGCAACATCACCGACGTCGACGACAAGATCCTCGTCAACGCCGACGCCGCCGGCACGCCTTGGTGGGCACTCGCGACCGAGGTCACCCGGCAGTTCCAGGCGGCGTACGACGCGCTCAACTGCCTCACGCCGACCGGCGAGCCGCGTGCGACCGGCCATATCCCCGAGATGGTCGCGCTGATCCAGCGGCTGATCGACGCCGGCCACGCCTACCCGTCAGCCGGGGACGTCTACTTCGACGTCCGCTCCCACGCGGCGTACGGCGAGCTGTCCGGCCAGCGCCCCGATGCGATGTTGCCGACCGAGGATGCGGGAGTGAAGCGCAGCCCGCTGGACTTCGCATTGTGGAAGGGCGCCAAGCCCGGGGAGCCGGCGTGGGAGACGCCGTGGGGCCCGGGCCGACCGGGTTGGCACATCGAGTGCTCGGCGATGGCGACGAAATACCTGGGTCCTACCTTCGACGTGCACGGCGGCGGCCTGGACCTGGTCTTCCCGCACCACGAGAACGAGCTCGCGCAGTCGAGCGCGGCAGGTGACGGCTTCGCGCGGTTCTGGCTGCATCACGGGATGCTCAACACCGGCGGCACGAAGATGAGCAAGTCGCTGGGCAACTCGTTCTTCGTCACCGACCTGCTGGGCTCCGCCCGCCCGCAGGCGGTGCGCTACTACCTCGTCTCGCCGCACTACCGGTCGGACAGCGACTGGAGCGAGGCGGGCCTGGTCGAGGCGGAGTCGGCGTACGGGCGGATCGAGAACTTCCTGACCCGGGCCGCAGAGCGCTTCGCGGGAGTCGACGCGGGCGGGCTGCCGGCGGACTTCGTCGCCGCGATGGACGACGACGTCGGGGTGCCGGCGGCGCTCGGCGTGCTTCACGACACGGTCCGCCGCGGCAACTCCGCGCTGGCGGACGGCGACGAGACTGCGGCGCGCGAGGCGTACGCCGGAGTCGTCGCGATGACCGACGTGCTCGGCTTGTCGCCCGGAGACTTCGCGGCGGGTGGCGAGTCGGGGCTGACGCGCGTGGTCGACGCACTCGTGCCCGCGTTGCTGACCGCGCGGCAGGCTGCGCGCGAGCGCAAGGACTTCGCCGAGAGCGACCGGATTCGTGACGCGCTGGCCGACGCCGGAGTCATCGTGGAAGACACCGCCGACGGTCCGAGGTGGCATCTCTAGATGGTGTCCAAGAAGGGTCCGAGCAAAGGCACCGGCGGGCACAACAAGCGCCGGCTCGAGGGTCGCGGCCCGACGCCGCCCGCCTCGGAACGAACCAAGCATCCCGCCGCTCGTAAGGCGCGCGCCGTCGCGAAGCGCGCGGCACAAGCGAGCCAGTCCAGCCAGGGTCGCCCGGCGTCGGGGTCGAACCGCAGGAGAGACGCCGCCACCGACGATGTAGTTGCCGGCCGCAACGCCGTGGTCGAGGCGTTACGTGCCGCCGTCCCCGCGATGAAGCTCTACCTCACACCCGGCCTCGAACGCGACGAGCGGCTGATCGAGGCGGCGCAGCTCGCTGCGTCACACGAGGTGCCAGTCGCCGAGGCCAGCCGTCATGACCTGGATCGGCTCAGCGGCGGTGCGCCGCACCAGGGGATCGCGCTCGTCGTGCGGCCGTATGACTACGCCCATCCCGACGATCTGCTGCGCCGGGTCCTGGAGTCCACGACGCCGACGCTGGTCGTGGCACTCGACGGCGTGACCGATCCTCACAACCTCGGCGCGATCGCCCGGTCGGCCGCGGCGTTCGGCGCGCATGGCCTGCTGCTGCCGGAGCGGCGATCGGTCGGCGTCACGCCCTCGGCGTGGAAGGCGAGCGCGGGTGCGTTGGCGCGGCTGCCGGTCGCGCGTGCGACGAACCTGGTGCGCAGCCTGACGTCGTACGCCGAAGCCGGCCTGATGGTCGTCGGGCTCGACGGCCGCGGCGAGATCGACCTCGACACCCTCGAGCTCGCGAGTGGCCCGCTGGTCGTCGTTGTCGGCGCGGAGGGCAAGGGCCTGTCGAGGCTGGTTCGCGAGCGCTGCGACCTGACCGTCCGGATCCCGCTGGTCGGCGATGTCGAGTCGCTCAACGCCTCGGTCGCCACCGGCATCGTGCTCGCAGAAGTGGCCCGCCGCCGACGCTGAGAGAGCGCCCGCGAGACCGTCGGAGCAGCCGGCGATGGGCCGGATGGCCGAGCAGGATTCGGTCACGATCTTGTGAGCGACGACAGACGCGTTTTTCAGCTATGACCGGCGTCACACCGTTTTGTCCTGGTTTGAGGGAGTTAGCGGCTGGCTAACTCCGCGCAACTCCAAGGTCGCCCGCTCGTTGTTGTGACGAGGCCCGATGTTCACCGGACGGCCTTGAACCTACGATTCGTCACTGGTCGTGCCAGTACTCCCAGCCCGAAAGGCCTGACC
>DATAUF010000040.1:0-2946 GCA_036268405.1 Mycobacteriales bacterium | reverse complement strand
CTCGGATCGTCGTACCGGTGAGACCAATGACCAGGAGGCACCCGATGGGACAGCTCGTCGTACACGAGTTCATGAGCTTGGACGGCGTGATCGAGTCGCCGTCCTGGACGGGGGAGTTCGGTTTCACACCGGAGATGGGCGCCGGGATCGCGGACATGATGGGTAGCAGCGATGCGATCCTGCTCGGCCGAACGACGTACGAGATGTTCGCGCCGGCGTGGTCAGCGCGCACCGCGGAAGAGGACCCGGGTGCGCCGTTCTTCAACGACACGCACAAGTACGTCGTGTCCTCGTCGTTGACCGACCCGTCGTGGGGACCGGCGTCGGTGCTGGCGTACGACGCGGCCGAGATTCGCGCGCTGAAGGAGCGGTCGGCGAAGGTCTACACGAGCGGCAGCGCGACCTTGGTGCGCGCGATGATCGCCGACGACCTCGTCGACGAGCTGCACCTGTTCACCTATCCGATCGCGCTCGGCGCCGGTCTGCGGTTGTTCCCGGAGGGACACCCGAAAACGAAGCTGTCACTGTTGTCGACTGAGCACTACACGAACGGAGTCGTGCACCTCTCCTACGGTCCGCCCGCCTGACCCGCGATGTGGCGGAGGAGGGCGCGCGTGGCCACGACGTGCCCGTGGGTGCCGATGACCGCCGCCTTGTAGGAGCGGCCCAACACGCCGGGGAACTCCGCACGGCTCTCGGCGGACAGCTGCGATCCCGCCGCGGTTGGCGTGATGCGGAAGACGATGCCGTAGCGCGAGAAGCGATGCTTCCCCGCGACCACGATCAGTCGCGGCCGGTCCGCTTCGACGACCTCGAAGGCATTGGGCGGATCGCAACCCCATGCGCGGCTGGCCATCGCTCCGAGCCGTCCCGACAAGACGCGTGCGAATCGTCGCTGCACCGCGTCGAAGACCGCCTCGGGTGCAACGCTGGTCTCGATCGAATGCTCGTCGATCAGCGGCAGGTCCTCAAGCGGCACGGGTTCGACCGTAGCGATGGTCTGCTCGGGGCCCTAGCCGGGCGTAACCGCTCCACAGTTCCTCGCATGGAGGCCAGGCAGGTGGTGCGAGACCAGGCTTAGCTGAAGTGGGGGACGACCTCGTTGGCGACCAACTCGAGGGTCTCGGTGCTCGCGCGGTCGTGCGTCATGAAGATGAACGTCGAGAAGCCCTTCGCCGCTAGCTCGCCGATGCGGTCGACGATCGCGGGCGGGGTGCCGATGAAGCCGCCTTCTTCGAGTCCGAAGCCGGGACCGCCGTATCGGCGCTGCCCGACCTCGATCGCCTTGTCGAGCGCTGCGGCGGGCGCGGTTACCAGGACCGCTTCGATCGAGCGGGTGATCTCCGATGGATCGCGGCCGATACGTTCGCACTCCGCATCGAGGATGCGCGTGAGCTCGTCGAGGTCGCCAAGGGCGTACGTCGGCACGTTCCACACGTCGGCGAAGCGGGCAACGAGCGGCAGCGTCATCGTCTTGCCCGCACCGCCGATGTGGATCGGTGGACGGGGCTGCTGGATCGGCGCCGGCAGGTTCGGCAGGTCGTCGACCGTGTAGTGCTTGCCGGCGAAGGACGTCCGGGGCGAGGTGAACATCCGCGTGATGATCTCCAGCGCCTCACCGAGTCGCTCGGTGCGCTCGCGCGCGGAGCCCCAATCGAGTCCCGCCTGGTGGTGCTCGATCTCGTAGGAGCCGCTGCCGATCCCGAACTCCAGGCGCCCGTCGGAAAGCACGTCGAGGCTCGTCGCCATCTTGGCGAGCAGCGCCGGGTGACGGAAGTTGTTGCAGTTGACCAGATGGCCGACGCGCAGCCGCGTTGTCTTGGCGAGCAGCGTCGCGGCGAGCGTCCATGCCTCAAACGCGTCGCGGTCCGGGAAGCCCGGACCGTAGAGGTGGTCGAAAAGCCACAAGGACTCGAAGCCGAGCCGCTCGCACTCCAGCGCCCGGCCGATCAGATCATCGGCGCTGACTGCGAGCTGTGGAACATAGATCCCGAAGGTGACCTGGTTCACGTCAGCGACTCTTCCGTGTCTTGGACAGCGCGTCGACCGCGTCCCAGTGTGCGGGGGCAGCCCAGAGCGTTGCGAACAGATCGATCGCCTCTCGGCGGCTGTGGTCATGCACGGCTGGTGCGACCGCCGTGACGACTGCCTTGATGGCTCGCGTCGTGCCGGGTGCCGTGTCGGCCATTGCCGTTGCCAGCGTCTGCCAGCGCTCGTCGAAGTCCGCACGGGGTACGACGAGATCGACCAACCCGATGCGCTGTGCCTCGACCGCGTCGTACTGCATTCCGGTGGTGATCGCGAGCATCGCCCGACTGCGCCCGACGAGCTGCGTCAGTCGCTCGATGCCTCCCCATGCGGGCATGATGCCGAGGCTCACCTGGCTGAAGCCGATCCGTACGTCGTCCGCCGCGATCCTGATATCCGTGGCGACGGCGGTTTCTGCTCCGCCGCCGAGGGCGTGACCGTTGAGTGCCGCGATCACGGGGATCGGCAGGGCGGCGAGTCGGTCGAGCACGGCACGCACGTTGTGCGCCATGTCGGACGCCTCGCTGTGGGTGCGCACGGTGCTGAGCTCCTTGAGGTCACCGCCCGAGACGAAGGCGCGGTCGCCACCACCGCGAATGACCGCGACCGCGGCATCGTCGGTGGACTCGATCTCCGCGAGTGCCGCGTGCAGTCCGTCGACGGTGGCAGACCCGATGGCGTTGCGCACCTCCGGTCGGTCGATCGTGATGACCGCGACACCTGCGTCGATCGTCAGGCTGACGCCACCGTTGGAGGCTGCGACGGAACCGTCGTTCGTCATACCGCGAGAGTAGTGCTCTCGACAATGGGAGTAACGTTTCCGCGCATGGAGCGTGGCGTCACCACGGAGTCGGGGATCCCCCTCGCGTCCAGCTACGGACCGGGCGACCTACCGCCGGCCGCGGACCTGCCGCCGCC
>DATAUF010000039.1:0-18256 GCA_036268405.1 Mycobacteriales bacterium | reverse complement strand
AGCCGATCAGGTAACCGTAGAAAAGCTTGGTGTGGTCGTGGCCCGTGCCGATGAGCAGCCCATAGAGCCACGGTCCCATCGCCCCGAAGCTCTGGGCGATGGCGAAGAAGACGGCGATCGCCTTCGCCCGCACCTCGACCGGGAAGATCTCGCTCACGGTGAGGTATGCCGCGCTCGCCCCCGCGGAGGCGAAGAAGAAGATGACGCACCAACAGATCGTCTGGCCGATCGCGTCGAGCGCTCCAGCGCGGAAGAGGATCGCGCTCACGAGCAGCAGCACGCCGGACAGGACGTAGGTACCGGCGATCATCTGCTTCCGTCCGATCGAGTCGAAGAAGCGGCCGATCAGGAGCGGGCCGGCGAGATTCCCGACAGCGAAGAAGATGAAGTAGTACGGCGCATCCTTCTCCGGCACGTTGTAGACCTTGGTGAGCACGAGCGCGTAGGTGAAAAAGATCGCGTTGTAGAGGAACGACTGGGTGATCATCAGCGTCGCGCCGAGCAGTGATCGTCTCGGGTAGTCAGCCAGCAGCACCTTGGTCACGCCCCACAACGATGGCCGCGACCGTGACGGGTCGATCTCCACTTCCTTGCTCTGGTCGACGTCCGCCAGCTCGTGCCCGTTGGACCGGACCCAGTCCTCGATCTCCTTGACGTTTCGCTCGGCCTCCTCGGCACGACCGTGGGTGATCAGCCAGCGCGGGCTCTCCGGCAAGGTACGTCGCACGAACCACACGACGCCGCCGAGCGCCGGGCCGATGAGCAACGTGACCCGCCAGCCGAGATTGTCACTGACATGAGAAGGATCGAGGAGGTAGACGCCCGCGAGCGCTGCGATGGCGGCGCCGCTCCAGTAGGTGCCGTTAACCGCGATGTCGACCCGGCCGCGGTGCTTGGACGGGATCAGCTCGTCGATCGCGGAGTTGATGGCGGCGTACTCGCCACCGATCCCCATGCCGGCCAGCACGCGGCAGGCGTCCAGCCAGTAGATGTTCATGGAGAAGGCAGCAATCCCGTTGGCCACCAGATACAGACCCAGGGTGTAGACGAAGAGGTTCTTGCGTCCGAACCGGTCGGAGAGCCGGCCGAACAGCAACGCTCCGATCACCTCTCCGCCGAGATACCAGCTTGCGACGTCGGAGGCGGCACGCGACGACAGGCCCAGGGAAGCCTTGCTCTGAAGATTGGTGGTGAAGTTGCTGGCGAATGTGATCTCCAGCCCGTCGAGAATCCAGGCCACCCCGAGGGCGGTCACCAGCCGGGTGTGAAACCGCGACCACGGAAGACGATCGAGCCGCGCCGGAATGAGGGTGGTGACGGTGCCGGTCTGTGCCACGACCGGGCTATACCCGCAGTTCGATCTTCCTATCGCGCCCGCTCGAGGATCCCCCGAATGAGCGCCGCCTGACCCGCATGCTGAAGGTCGTCGCTCACGACGCTGATGAGCCGTGTTCCCACTGTCACCGGTGGATCCCACTTCTCGTCGATGACACGTTCGAGGTCGCGATCGCGGAGCTCTCCGACGAAGGCACTTGTCGCGTCGTGCACCGCATCGTGGTAGCCCGTGAGCAGCTCCGGCGAGGAGGGACGCACCTCGCCCACATCCATGGCGCTCTGTCCATAGCCGATGGCTGCTTCGTCGAACGGCAGGCCGAACTGCTCCATCCAGCCGCCGGTGTGCCACACCTGCTTGGTGTCGGCAAGCGCGGCGACATGATCGTCCTGCACCCGCGTCAGATGCCACACCAGCCAGGCGATCGAGTTCGCCTGCGGGTCCAGGCGAGCGGCGAGGTCTTCGGCGCTGAGATCGTCGAGCACGGTGTGTACGACGTCGTGAATCCGGTTGAACGAGTCGGTCAGGAGCTCAGCGACGGTCATACCCGTCATCTACCCACCTTCGGACTGCTGCAACGACGACCGCTCGATGAAGCTGATCCGACCGCTGGGCTCGAGGATCGCCCACCGCACGTCGTCGAACGAGATGATCTGCTGGAGGCGCATCTCCTCCGCGACGTCATCTGCCGTCAGACGATTGCGGCGCAGGTTCTCGTCAACCAGGTCGCCGTCGTCGATCAGCACTACCGGGTTTCCTTCGAGCACGGTGCGAACCCTTCTGAACCGGAACCCGAGGTAGGAGCTCGCGACCTGCAGGACCGCGAATGTGGAGATGACGATCACCGCGCCGGTCACCGAGTAGTCGTCCTGCGTCAGACCCTGCTGAATCGCGTCGCCCATGACGATGAGCAGCACGAGGTCGACAGCAGTCAGCGACGACAGCTCGCGCCGCCCGACAATTCGCATCACGAAGATGACGAAGCAGTAGAGAACGATCGCCCGAATCGCTATGTCCATCAGAGTTCCGTTCTCATGGCACGACGGTCATGGTCCGGTGGAGCGTGATGATCGAGGCGCCGTCACTGACGAGGGTGATCGTCTGCGCTCGGCGGCTCAAGCTCGTGGGATTGACCTGGTACTCCAGGTACTCGGTGTACGGCGAGCCCGGGCGCAACGTCCCGATCGTGAAGTCGAGCGAGCCATCCGGACCACTTGTCTCAGTCGACGGGCTCGGCTCTTCGGTGTTGAGCGTCAGGCCGTCCACCCAACCACGGCTGAGAACGAGATGCGCTTGCGGGAGGACGGTGTTCGCCGACACCGTGATCTTGGCCTGGAAGAGCAAGCCTGGGCGCACCGTCGAAGGGGCGCGAACGTCGATTCGGCCGAGCGGACCTACCGCGTGTGCGGTCGTCGCGCGCTGCCCGACCACGTTGCACAGCGCAGCGACCACGACTGCGGCGAGTGCACACATCCCGAGGCGGCGCACCCAGACGCCGGCCCGGCCACCTTGCGCATGGCCGGACAGGATTGGTTGTACGGCATCGTGCATATCGGCCAGTCGATTCCCGCTGTCACCGCGTGCAAACGATCTTCGATGCCTCCGGTCAGGCCGGACGCAGCGCTGCGAGCCGGCGATGGCGCCGCGCCTCTGGGACTGCGGACGGCACCAGCCTGGCGACGAGGATCGCGACGTCATCGCGCCGCTTCCCTCGAAGCAACGCCTCGAGCAGCCAGTCGCACAGCTCAGCCGGCGCGCGTCGCGGCGCCTCGGCCGCCACGATCCGCAAGAGAGTTTCGACCCGGTCGGTCAGTGACTCGCCCGGCACCTCCACCAGGCCATCGGTGTAGAGCAACAGGGTCGAGTCCGCCATGAGTGCGGTCTCATGCTGCGGTCGCACGCCGTAGTCCGTGCTGGAGACGCCCAGCAGCAGAGAGCTCGCGTCGTCGAGCTCGCGCGCGGTTCCGTCGGCCTCGACGAGAAGCGGCGGCGGGTGTCCGGCGTTGGCAAACAGCAGCTGCCTCGATCCATCCTCGGTTGCGGGCCCGAGCACCCCGTAGAACACCGTGACGAGTCGATCGGTCTGCAGTGAGGCCATGAGGCGGTCGAGCCGGTCGAGCACCGCTCCGGGCTGCTCCCCTACGAAGGCGTACGCCCGCAATGCGGTCTGCACTCGTGACATGAGGGCGGCGGCTTCGATGTCGTGGCCGAGCACGTCACCGACGGCCACACCGATGTGATCGGCGTCCAGCTCGAACACGTCGTACCAGTCACCACCGACCTGCTGTCCGGCCGAGCCCGGGAGATAGCGGGCCGCCAGCTGCAGGGTGTCGACTACCGGCAGGGCGGGGAGCAGGCTGCGCTGCAACGCTTCTGCGACCTGGTGCTCGTTGCGATAGAGCGCGAGCGCGTTGCGGCGCCGACGCGTCTCGATCTCGACCACGAGTGCCAGCAAGATGGACAGCACCACACCGAGCGCAGCGGTGATCCATGCTGCCTGCGCCGTCGCACCTCCGACCAGCGGATGAGCCGCGGAAACCTGCAGGGTCCAGACGCTGTCACCCGCCGACACGGACGTGAGCTGCACGTGGCCGCGCAACGGCAGATCGTCGGTCGTTGTGACGAGCGACTGTCCGACGACGACAGTTGGGGCGTCATAGAGGACGACGTGGAGCTCGCTGAACGGTGCCGTGTCGGCGGCCGTGGGCGGCCCGAGAGTTCCGAGTGTCAGCTGCAGGTAGAGGACGGTTCCGTCAGGAGTATCCGGGGGTCCGAGGGCGAAGCCGAGCTCTCGGTCGGCGCCTGAGCCGAGCACAGGGGTAGTGACCATCTGGCCGACCGTCTCCGCCCGCGTCAATGTCGGGATCACGGGTCCGCTGACAAGCTGGCCCTTTTGGAGCGCGGTGCCGTTGACGAGTCGCACCCGATAGCCGCCAGAGGTCTTCTGAAGCAGCGCCATCGTGTCTCTGCCGCTGGAGGAGGCCACCAGGCCCTGGCTTGCGCGGCCGAACGCAGCGGGCGAGTCGTTGGTGGCGCGAACGACTCCCCCGACGGTGGTCAGCTGGCTCGACAGCGAGTCGACCGCTTCCTTGAGGACCAGGCCGACCTCGTTGGCGCGCTCGTGGAGCAGACGATCCTCCTGGCCACGGACCGCGTCTCGCACCACCCATGAGCCCACTGCCGTCACGCCGATCAGCAGAACCAGAGTCAGCGCGCTCAGCTTTCCCCACGCGCGTCTCATCGGTCGTCGCGGCTGTGCTCGGCCAGTCGGTCCAGCTCGGCGGCAAGGACCAGGGAGAACTGCGTCGTACGCGGAGGCGGGTCGTCGCGCGCGACTGCCTGCAGCTGGGCGACGATCTCCCTGACGTACCACTCGCGGAAGACCCGGTGCGACGGCGGCGCGGCAACAGTCAGCAGCCTTGCATCCCTCGCCTGCTGATCGGCCTCATCGAGTGCGGCAAGGTAGCGCAGGCCGGCTTCGGCCGCCGACAGCGGAAGGGTGAGCACGAGATCGGTGAAGACGTCGCCCCGGCGTGCGGCAGCGACCGCTTGGCTCTTGATCTCCCGGCGAGCCTCCGTGAAGTCTTGTGTGACGCGAGCCAGCCGCTGAACCGTCTCGGCCGGCAGCCCGACCTCGTCCGCGGCCGGCGACCGCATCAGCACCAGCTCACGGACGACGTTGTCGATGTGGATCTTCGCGGCCAGCAGCAGCTCCGTCGGAACCCACCCGAGGCGCACCTCGTAGTGCCGCTCCGTGCCGCTGGCGAGCAGCTCCGAGCCGGAGAGGTCGGCGGCGCTCGCAGCCGCCCGACGGGCGGCACTGCGCCTCGGCCGCCCGAGCTCGGCCCACACGAGCTTGCCGCTGTCGGTGAGCCGGACGCCCCACGCATAGCTGAGCGAGTCGACCACTTCGAGTCCGCGGCCGGTCATGCCCTCGCCGCGCCAGCCGCGAAGCGGCCCGGCCTGGACGGCGTCCTCGACCTCGATCCGCACTCGACCGCAGCGACCCCGCAGCCGCAAGGAGATCGGCGGTGCGCCATGGAGTACGGCGTTGGTCACCAGCTCGGCGACGACGAGCTCGGCGTCGGCGGCCAGCGGCTCCGGAAGGGACTGCAGCGTTGCCGAGGTGAGGCGGCGAGCCGCGCGGACGCCGTCGTGCCCGGGAGTAACCAACAGTTCGGCGCCCTTAGGCATCGACTGCCACCACGACCACCGCGTCGTCCCCCTTCGGGTCGTAACCAATCCGATCGACCCGCCTGTGGGCTGCAGACATTGGTGATCCGCGAACTAGTCGGGCAGGTCCATGCCCGTCCCGGGCCCGCGCTAACCCGCCATTCGGCCCAACGGATATATCGGTGCAAATGTCCGAATATCGCGGAGCTGTCGCGGTTTCATCGACGTGAGTCCCGGGGAATCGTTCCCGCGGTCGATTCAGCAGCGAGTTGCCCGCGCGGATTCCGGGCGGTCGCGCGGGTGACGGCGCCTCAAGCTCAAGGAGGTTGCAATGTCACTAGCGCCATCACCGGCTTCAGCACCGACTGGAATGAGCAACTCGACCGGTCAGCCCGACTGGGGCGCGATCGGTGAGCGCCTCGTCGCCGCCTTTCCGGAATATCCCGTGCGAGAGGTGCTCACCGAACTCGTCAACGCGCATGATTCCGCGCTCTACGTCGGGACCACCGAGCCCGATCTGGCCGAAGTGGTCGAAGTCATGGCCACCTACGCGATGAAGGTTCGCGCGGGGCTGATCAGTCCCAGCGGGCGGATCGCCCCGGAGACCCGTTCCAGCGGCTGACACTGCCGCATTGTGCGCGCGCCGACGGGTAGGTGACTGGCATTCGTAACGCTGTCCTCGGAGAGGAAACACAGATGACGACCGTCGCCGATCAGGTGCTGGCACGACTGCGCGACTGGGACGTCGAATGCGTCTTCGGCTATCCAGGCGACGGCATCAACGGCCTGCTGGCCGCGTGGGGGCGCGCCGACAACGAGCCAAAGTTCATCCAGATGCGCCACGAGGAGATGGCCGCGTTCGCCGCCGTCGGGTACGCGAAGTTCACCTCACGGCTCGGCGTCTGCGTTGCCACGTCCGGACCGGGCGCCATCCATCTGCTCAACGGCCTGTACGACGCCAAGCTGGACCACGTACCCGTCGTGGCGATCGTCGGCCAGACCAACCGCAGCGCGATGGGTGGCTCGTACCAGCAGGAGGTCGACCTGCTGAGCCTGTACAAGGACGTGGCGGGCGAGTACTGCCAGATGGTCACGGTTCCCGAGCAGCTGCCCAACGTCCTGGACCGCGCGATCCGGACGGCGACGAGCCAGCGGTGCGTAGCGGCGGTGATCATCCCCTCCGACGTGCAGGAGCTCGAGTACTCCGCGCCTACCCACGAGTTCAAGATGGTGCCGTCGAGTCTCGGAATCACCGAGCCCGAGCTCGTGCCGCCCGAGCACGAGCTGCGCAAGGCCGCTGACATCCTCAACGCCGGCGGCAAGGTCGCACTCCTCGTCGGCCAAGGTGCGCGCGCGGCGAGCGAGGAGGTCCTCGAGCTGGCCGACCTCACGGGCGCGGGTATCGCAAAGGCGCTGCTCGGCAAGGACGTGCTCTCCGACGAGCTGCCCTTCGTCACCGGGTCGATCGGACTGCTCGGCACCCGCCCGTCGTACGAGCTGATGCGTGGCTGCGACACGTTGCTCACCATCGGGTCGAACTTTCCCTACACCCAGTTCCTGCCCGACTTCGGGCAGGCGCGAGCCATCCAGATCGACATCGATCCGCGCTTCATCGGCATGCGCTATCCGTACGAGCTCAACCTCGTCGGCAGTGCTCAGGCGACGCTCAAGCAGCTGCTCCCGATGGTCGAGCGCAAGGCCGATCGAGGGTGGCGCGAACAGATCGAGGCCAACGTCTCCCGCTGGTGGGACGTGATGGATCGGTCGGCACACGTCGGTGCCGATCCCATCAACCCACAGCGGGTGTTTCACGAAGCCTCGACCGTCCTGCCCGACGACGTCATCCTGTCCGCCGACTCAGGTTCGGCAGCGAACTGGTACGCCCGCAACATCAAGATGCGCCCCGGCATGCGGGGCTCGCTGTCCGGGACGCTGGCCACGATGGGCAACGGTGTGCCGTACGTCATCGGTGCGAAGTTCGGCAACCCCACCCGGCCGGTCATCGCGTTCGTCGGGGACGGCGCGATGCAGATGAACGGCATCAACGAGCTGATCACGATCTCGAAGTACTGGCAGGAGTGGAGCGATCCGCGCCTGATCGTCGCGATCCTCCACAACGACGACCTCAACCAGGTCACGTGGGAGATGCGCGCGATGGAAGGAGCTCCGCAGTTCCTGCCCTCGCAGCAGCTTCCGACGTTCCCGTACGCCGACTACGCCCGAAGCCTTGGTTTGGAGGGCATCCGGGTCGACGATCCCGACTCGATCGCACCGGCATGGCACCGCGCACTCGGCGCCGACCGGCCGGTGGTGCTGCAGTTCGTCACCGATCCCGCAGTGCCGCCGATCCCCCCGCATGCCACGCTCGAGCAGGTCGAGAACATGATCGCGGCGGTGGTCCGAGGAGACTCCGACCGCTGGGACGTCATCAAGGAAGGCGTCAAGCTCAAGGCGCAGGAGTTCCTTCCCGGCGGCCGGCACTGACGTGGCGATTGCCGAACAAACCGTCCATGGGATCGACGTCCTCGTGCGCAACGTCGAGACCGGGCACTTCGAACGCTCGCTGTCGGCGCTCACCGCGGTCGGCGCTCTCATCACCGCAGCCGAGATCTACCTCGAGCACGACCGGGCGAGTTTCGGCAACCCCGTGATGTGGTTGCCGGTCGCGCTCGGACCGGTCGGCTTTGCCGCCGGCGTGGCCGGCGTCTGCAGCAAGCGGGCGGCAAAGACGACGCTCCCGGTTGTGTCGGCCGCGATCGTCGCGAACGGCTTGCAGGGCACCTACCTGCACGCCCGCGGCATCGGGCAGCGGCCCGGCGGCTGGAAGCTCGGCCGCTACAACATCGAGATGGGCCCGCCGATTCTCGCTCCGCTGCTGATGACGATGGTCGGCGGGATGGGACTGCTCGCGGCAATCCTGCGACGCGAGGGCGAATGAGCCCGTTGCTTCGCGGTCCCGCCGAGAGTGGCGGGGCGACGCCCGGCGCCGAGGCACCCGAGCGGTTCCCCGGCTTCGACGTGATGGAGGAGGTCGAGCGGTGGGACGCCGTCACGGCAGGTGTGGTGCTCTCCCGGCTTGGTCCGGCACCGCGGCTGGAGTTCTTCACCATCACGGAGGAGGCGATCGGTCGCGCGCTGTTCGACCAGCTGCTCGACCAGCATGACGATCCGCGCGTTCCGGTCTTCGAGATGGTCGACGCCCGCCTGGCCGCGGGCGAGACCGACGGCTGGCGCTACGCCGACCTACCGGAGGATGCCGACGCGTTTCGCCGGAGCTTCGCGGCTCTCGACGTGCACGCCGGCGACGCGTTCGCCACGACCTACGCCGATCTCGACTGGCACGACCGTAACGACCTCATGCAGGTGATCCAGCAGCGTGGTTCGGAGGACTGGTACGGCCTGCGGGCAGATCGCGTCTGGAGCCTTTGGACCCGCTACGCCTGCACCGCCTTCTACAGCCATCCGTGGGCGTGGAACGAGATCGGCTTCGGCGGCCCGGCGTACCCGCGTGGCTACAAGAACCTCGGGATCGATGCGCGCGAGCCCTGGGAGGTCGCCGACCGCAGCGACATCGACCCGGTCGGGCGCGGGGACGAGGTCGAGTACGCGCGCCGGCGCCATGCCGAGGCGCGCACCCGCCAGCTCGGGCAGGCCGACCCGAAAGGTCCGCACGGCGTCGGCCAGGAGCTCGCCGACCGCGACCGATGACCGGGCTCGGCTCGGTCCGGCGGCGCAACGCCTCGGCGTGGCTGCTGCCCAACGACGGACAGCGCGCCGACCATCGGCTGCGCCGCGACATGCGCCGCTACGCCGACGACGACGAGGTCGACATCGTGATCGTCGGTCTCGGTGCCGGCGGCTCGGTCCTGCTGCAGCGTCTCGCCCGTTCCGGATGGCGCGCGGTCGGCATCGATGCCGGTCCGTTCTGGGACCCGGATGCCGACTGGGTGAGCGACGAGGCCGGATCCCACCACCTCTACTGGACCGACCCGAGAGTGATCGACGGCGAGGACCCCGTCGCGCTCGGGTCCAACAACTCCGGGCGTGGAGTCGGCGGCTCAATGGTCCATTTCGCCGGATACGTGCCGCGCTTTCATCCCTCGGACTTCTCGACGTACTCCGCCGACGGTGTCGGCGCGGATTGGCCTCTCGGCTACGCAGAGCTCGCGCCGTACTACCGCGCGATCGAGCAGGAGCTTCCGGTTGCCGGCCAGCGCTGGCCGTGGGGTGATCCGCATGGCTATCCGCACTCCCCGCATCCGGTGAGCGGCAACGGGATGGTGTTGCAACGCGGAGCGTTGGAGCTCGGCATCGAGACCCGCGTCGGCCCGGTGGCGATCACCAACGGCCGGTTCGGGAACCGCCCGCACTGCATCTATCGAGGCTTCTGCCTGCAGGGCTGCAAGGTCAACGCCAAAGCCTCGCCGTTGATCACCCACATTCCGGACGCGCTCGCCCACGGCGCCGAGGTGCGCCCCGACGCCATGGTGAGCGCGGTCGAGGTCGACGACGACACCGGCCTGGCGACCGGAGTCCGCTACTTCTCCGGCGGTGTCGAACGCCGCCAGCGCGCCCGCATCGTCGCAGTCTGCGGCTATGCAATCGAGACCCCGCGGTTGCTGCTCAACTCCGCGACCCGCCGCTGGAAGCACGGTCTTGCCAACGACGAGGACCAGGTCGGCCGCTACGTGATGGTGCAAGGAGCGCCGCAGGCCGCGGGTCGGTTCGATGAAGAGATCCGGATGTACAAGGCGCCGCCGCCGGAGGTCACGTCGGAGGAGTTCTACGAAACCGATCCCACCAAGCCGTACCAGCGTGGCTACTCGATCCAGACGGTGTCCCCCTTGCCGATTACCTGGGCGGAGCACGTAGCGGCCCAGGGGCACTGGGGCAGCGTGCTCCGCGAATACATGCGCGACTACGTCCACTGGGCGACGATCGGCGCGCTGTGCGAGTACCTGCCGCGGCCCGACAACCGAGTGACGCTCGACGAGGAGACCGACCGCTATGGCCTGCCGGTCGCGAGGTTCAGCTACAGCCTGTGTGACAACGACCGGCATCTGCTCAAGGCGGCGCGGGACAAACAGACCGCAATCCTGGAGGCAGCCGGAGCGACCGAGGTCATCACGATCGACCGCAACGCCCATCTCGTCGGCGGGGCAAGGATGAGCGCGGATGCCAAGACCGGCGTCGTCGACCGCGACCTGCGGACGTGGGCCATCTCCAACCTCTACGTGGTCGACGGCAGCGTGCTCCCGACCCAGGGCTCCGCGAACCCGGCGCTGACGATCATGGCGCTGGCCGCGCGCGCCGCGGACCGGATGATCCAGGGTCAGCGGGCCGGGACGCCGCGGCGCGCGGGAGCCGAGCAGCCGACATGACGGCGCCGGTCGGCGACGTGACCATCGACGCACTCGAAGTCGCGACGTACACCATCCCGACCGACTTTCCGGAGGCCGACGGCACGTTGTCGTGGGATTCCACGACGGTCGTCACCGTGGTTGCGCGTGCCGGGGATGGGTGCGGCCTTGGCTGGACCTACACCACCGGCGCAGCCGCAGCAGTGGTCGAGGATCTGCTCGCACCGGTCGTGGCGGGACGCAACGCCTTCGACCCGGCCGCAGCTAACGAGGCGATGTCCCGTGCGGTGCGCAACGCCGGCCGTCCGGGGATCGCCGCGACCGCCATCTCAGCGGTCGACATCGCACTGTGGGACCTCAAGGCGACGCTGCTCGGCCTCCCGCTCCACCGGCTGCTCGGCGGCCAGGGTGATCCGGTGGCCGTCTACGGCAGCGGCGGGTTCACGACCTATGACGACGCACGCACTGCGCGACAAGTCGAGGCCTGGGTCGAGCAATGCGGTGTCCGAAGCGTCAAGATCAAGGTCGGCGAGTCCTGGGGGACGTGCGAGGACCGCGACATCGCCCGCGCCGGCTTCGTCCGCGACCTGCTCGACGGTCGCGAGCTGTTCGTCGATGCCAACGGCGGGTACACCGTCGCGCAGGCCGTGCGCATGGGTCGCCGCTACGACGAGCTCGGCGTCACGTGGTTCGAAGAGCCGGTCTCCTCCGATGACCTGCCGGCGCTGCGCCACATCCGCCGGTTGGTGGAGGCGGACGTGGCGGCCGGCGAATACGGATATGCCCTGCCCTACTTCGCCCGGATGGTCGGCGCCGGTGCCGTCGACTGCCTGCAGGTCGACGTCACCCGGTGCGGCGGCATCACCGACTTCGTTCGCGCCGGCGCCATCGCTGCGGCAAGCGGCCTCGACGTGTCCGGACACTGCGCGCCACATCTGCACGCGGCCTTTGCCGGCATCCTGCCCAACCTGCGGCACGTGGAGTACTTCCATGACCACGCCAGGATCGAGGAGCAGCTGCTCTTCGACGGCGCCGAGCCGGCGCGGGACGGGATGCTGAGTCCTTGCCGCGACCGCGCCGGCCACGGTCTAGCGCTCCGCGAGGACGCGGACCAGTGGCGCGTCAGGTAACGGCGGTAGCGCGCTCGTAGGCGCAGGCCGCATTGATCAGCGCAAGATGGCTCAGACCCTGCGGAAAGTTGCCCAGCATCACGCCGGTCCCGGGTTCGATCTGCTCGGCGAACAACCCCACGTCGTTGGCCAGCTCGACCGCGCTGTCCATCACCTCGCGCGCGGCAGCGAGATCACCGAGTATGACGAGGGCGTGCACCAGCCAGAACGTGCATGCGATGAATGCCCCGCCGTCGTCGGTGTCGGTGTAGCGCCGCAGCCACGGGCCCTCGCCCAGCTCACGACGGATTGCGTCGATCGTCGACGCGAGCCGTTCGCCCTCCTCGAACCCGGTGCGCGCCATGAGCAGCACCGCCGCGTCGAGGTTGGTCGTACCCGGAAACCCGACGTAGGCCTGCCGCTTGTCCGACCAGCAGTTGGTCTCGATCCAGACCCGCAGCAGATCCCGTTCGGTACGCCAGCGGTCGGGCTGGTCGCTGGACAGCTGGCCGGCGTCGTACAGCCGGACCGCTCGGTCGAGCGCAGTCCAGGCACCGAGCTTTGAAACCGTGTAGTGGCGCCTGGTCTCCAGCTCCCAGATGCCGGCGTCCTCAAGTCGCCAGGTGTCGCAACAGCGGTCGGCGAGGCCCGCCAGCAGGTGGCTGGTCTGCGGATCGAGGCAGTGACCGGCATCGACGTACTGCCAGATCATGTCGAGCAGGTCGCCGTAGGTACCCAGTTGAACCTGGGTCGCGGCTGCGTTGCCGACCCGCACCGGGCGGCTCCCGCGGTAGCCGGTGACGGCCGGCAGCTCTTCGGTCGCGTCCGGCACGGTGCCGTCGAGCCGGTAGAAGACGTGCAGCTCGGGTGCGGTCTGCCGCAACGCGCCGAGCATCCACTGCACCGCGGCCTGCGCCTCGTCGTGCAGTCGCAACGACAGGAAGGCGTCGACGGTGAACGCGCAGTCCCTGACCCACATGAAGCGGTAGTCCCAGTTCTTCTCGCCGCCGACCTGCTCCGGAAGCGACGTGGTCGCGGCGGCCGCCACCGCACCGGTCTGGACGTACTGGAGCAGCCGCAGCGCCAGCGCAGACCGCCGTACGGTCTCCGCCCACGGTCCGTCGTAGGAGATCGCGCTCGCCCATACGTGCCAGCGCTGCACCGTGAGGTCGATGTGACCTTCGATCTCCTCCCGTCCCGCGAGGAAGACCGGGGTGTCCACACCTCCGGTGACGGCGAGCAGCCCGGGCCGTGCGGTCGTCGGAGTGAAGCGGCCACTGACCTGATAGCCGTCGCACACGGGTTCACCGACGTCGTAGAGACGCAGGGCAAGCTGTTCGTCGCCGATCCGGATGACCATCGCCTCCTGCCGCAACGCGATCCACGGCTCGACGCTCGCGAGCTGCGTCCCCGGGGCGACGATCCACTCCATCTCGACCGCTCCGTTGAGCGCCTCGACCCGGCGCGCGAGCTCGCTCCAGGGCAGCCGGCCGGAGCGTCCCAGCGGGAGCAGGTCGGTGACCCGCACGGACCCCGACTCGGTGACGAAGGTCGTCTCCAAGACATTGGTGTCGGGCAGATAGCGCCTCGTCACCGTGTGCTCGGCGACCGGCTTCAGGGCGATGAATCCACCGCGATCCGCGTCGAGCAACGCGGCAAAGGTAGGCGGGGCGTCGAGCGCGGGCACCGGCCACCAGTCGATTCGGCCGTCGGTGGCCACCAGCGCGACCGTCCGCCCGTCACCGATCGCGGCGTAGGTCTCGATCGGCGCGTAGCCCGCGTCGTCGCGCATCAGCGCCGCCGCGTCCCGCGCAACGCGGCGACCACCGCATCCTTGACCCGCCAAAGTGCCATCGACGCGGCCGACCACGGATCGTGCGGATGGGCGCAGTCGTCGAACATCCCGTGTGCTCCCTGGTCCTCCTCCTCGTCCTTCGTCACGAACACGTTCGACCCGAACCTCGGCCCACCGTCGGCGAGCTGGCCATCGACACCGGTCTTCGCGAGGTAGCGATCGAGCAGCGCCGGCGCGAGCCGGTTGCCCAGCACGGTGTAGGCGGAGGAGACCCCGACCCATGCGTTGCGCCGTGGATGATCGGCAAGGAACCGGATCAGCCGCGCCGCGGTCTCGGGCTGGAAGATCGGCGCGACGGGCCGCGGATGACGGTCACCAAACGCGCTGTCGTTCCAGTCGAACTGCGGAGTATTCGTTCCCGGCAATGTGGCGAGACAGACCTTGACGTGGCTGCCTTCGTGACGCAGCTCGGTGATCACCGACTCGGTGAAGCCCTTGATCGCGTGCTTCGCACCGCAGTACGCCGACTGCAGCGGGATCCCGCGATAGGCGAGCGCCGAGCTGACGTTGACGATGACTCCACGGTCGCGCGGCCGCATCAGCTCCAGCGCCACCCGAGTGCCGTTGACCTGGCCGAGGTAGGTGACATCGGTGATGCGGCGAAAGGTCTCCGGCTCGGTGTCCCAGAAGCTCCGCAGCGCCCCGACGAACGCGACGTTGACCCACAGTGCAATCGGACCGAGCTCGCCCTCGACCTCGGCGGCAGCGGCTCGAACCGCGGAAAGATCGACGACGTCGGCGGACACTGCGAAGCTACGGCGGCCGGCAGCCTGCACGTCTCGACTGGCGCCGGCAAGCCCCGCCGCTCCGCGAGCCAGGATCCCGACATCCCACCCGTGTCGCGCGAGCTCGACCACGGTCGCCCGGCCCACGCCCGCCGAGCCGCCCGTGACAAGCGCGACGCGCGGCGATGTGGTCCGGGACTCGCGCGCCATCCGTCCTCTCTTGGCATCGGTCTCTCGTCGAAGCATCTCTGCTTCGTTGTGGTGGACATCTCCGGAAACGGACCTTCCCAACCCCGATCGGATGATCTTGCGGTTCCGCTGGCGCGGGAGTGCGCAACGAATACGCATAACCGGGCGGCCGCGGGGAAGCCATCTTCGTGGAGGTGCGACATGCCTGGAACGCGGGCCAACGTCAAGAACGAGAAGCAGTACGAGGCACTCAAGGACAAGGGAATGTCCAAGGAGCGCGCGGCGCGCATCGCGAACTCCGACGGTGCGTCTAGCAGAGGTGGCAAGGCAAGCGGCTCCGGCACGCGGCGGTCCAACTCCTCGCAGGGCGGGACGACGGCGCAGAAGAAGAAGGCCGGCAGCAAGGGCGGCAAGGCGACCGCGCGCAAATCCTCGTAAGACAACTCCGACTCCTCTTCATCCGACGACGAGGAGTTGTAGCGAACAGCGCGGGTACGCCGAAGTCATGACCGAGTTCGGCTACTTCCTGTCATCCGAAGAGCTCAGCCCCGAACAGTTGGTGCGGACCGCGCGACTTGCTGAGGACGCCGGCTTCGACCGCATCTGGGTGTCCGACCACTATCACCCTTGGACCCGCGAGCAGGGCGAGAGCGCGTTCGTCTGGGCGGTGCTCGGCGCGATCGCGACGAGCACCGATCTGAAGATGACGACCGCAGTCACCTGTCCGACCGACCGCATCCATCCCGCCGTACTGGCGCAGGCGACCGCGACGATCGCCTCGCTCGCGCCGGGCCGGTTCTCCTTCGGCGTGGGGTCGGGCGAGCGGCTCAACGAGCACATCCTCGGTGGCCACTGGCCACCCGCCGCGATCCGCCTGCAGCGACTCGAGGAAGCCATCGACGTCATCAGGCGGCTGTGGACCGGGGAGACCGTGACCCACCGCGGCGAGCACTACACGGTCGACGCGGCCAGGATCTTCTCGTTGCCCGAGCAACCCCCGCCGGTGCTCGTCTCCGGCTTCGGCCCGGCCGCGACGAAGCTCGCCGCCCGGATCGGCGACGGCTGGATCAACGTCAAGCCCGACGCCGAGCTGATGAAGCACTACCGCGATTCCGGCGGCAAGGGGATGACGCAGGCGGGCACGAAGATCTGCTGGGCCACGTCAGCCGACGATGCCGCAAAGACCGCGTACCGGCTGTGGGGCCATGAGGTCGTCGGCGGGCAGAGCGCCCAGGACCTGCCGTCGTGGGCGGAGTTCGAGTCACTCGGGGAGGCGAGCTCGCCGGAACAGATTGCGGAGACGGTTCCCTGCGGTCCCGACCCGCAGCGCGCCGCCGACTCGATCCGGCAGTACGTCGATGCCGGGTTCGACGAGGTCTACATCTCGCAGATGGGCCCCGACCAGGAGGGAGCCATCAACTTCCTGGCCCAGGAGGTCCTGCCCTTGCTGCGCGGCGGCAAGCCGTGACCGGCGCGCGAGAGCCTGACCCGGGCTCGGCGCTCGAGGACGAAGGCATGCCCGACCAGTCCGACGCGCTGCCGGCGAAGACGATCACCGGTGATGCGCAGGAAGGGATCGCCCCGCCTGGAGACCATCCGGTCGCTTCGGTCGACTACGGCGTCACCGAGAGCGAGATGCGCGAGGGCGAGCCGCTGGAAGCGAAGTTGTCACGCGAGACACCTGAGCGCTCCGACGGTCCAGCAACCGCCGAACACGCGCCGTATCCCGAGGATCCCGATGAGCGGGTCGGCAGGTTCGCCGAGGTCGCGGACGACGAGACCGGACAGGACCAGGACGCGTTTGCCGTGGACGTCGGTGCCGACGGCGGTGGCTTCGCTCCCGAGGAACGGGCCATGCATACCGACAGCTGACAACCGTGGCTAGGCGCGGGTGTCGACCTCACCATCCGGCTTGCCCGGCGGGACCTGCGGCGCCTTCGTCACTCCCGCCGCCGGAGACGACGAGGGGTCGTTCGCGGCACGACCGGCCGCGTCCTTGACCTCGACCGGCTTGGGCTCGGGGCTCCCTGGGCTCTCGGCCACCGGGCGGTTGGCCGCAGGTGGGTCGTTCTCCGACGACTTCGGTTCAACGGGAGTGGGGCTGGCATCGGTCATGGACTAGGGATACCCGGCTCGATGCGGTCCACGCCAGCCGCTGCCATCACGCCTCACGCCGCCTGGCTGCGGGATGGCGCGGGTTGGTGGGATCTCCACCGGGTATCTGCAGGACGTGCGCGACGACCTCACCGATCTTGCTCGCGGGGTCCATGCGTGGTGGGGGGAACGCGCGTTCGCAAGCTTCGAGGGTGAGTCGACCGCGCAACCCGCCGTCGCGCACAAGTTGTTGCACGCGATGGTGGCCGACCATGTGCTGGCTCTGCCGCAGCCCGGCTCCGACACCTGGGCAAGGTACGACGCGCTAGCGGCGCTCGGTGAGCTCGACCTCACGATCGGCCGACTTGCCGAGGCCCACGTGGACGCGCTGGCGATCCTGCGGGAGATCGGAGACGCCGGGTTGGCGGTCGCGGGCGACCAGGTCTGGGGCGTCTGGGCGGCCGAGCCGCCGGACGCCAAGCTGCGGGCCCGGCATGCCTCGGGAGACATGTGGCGGTTGGAGGGCCGCAAGGCATGGGCGGGTGGCGCCAAAATCGTCTCCCACGCGCTCGTCACCGCCGAGGCCGCAGACGGGCCACGCCTGTTTGCCGTCGACCTCGACCAATCAGGGGTCCGCGTGGTCGGCGACGTGTGGCCCACGTCGGCGCTTTCCGGCACCGACACCCAGTCAGTGGACTTCTGCGACGCCGTCGGCATCGCGGTGGGCGGACCGAACGAATACATCGAGCGGCCTGGGTTCTGGTACGGCGCTGCCGGGGTGGCCGCGGTTTGGCTAGGGGGTGCGCGGACGCTCGCCGGGCGCCTTGTGGATGCAGCGACGAGGCGTGACTTCGGACAGATCGACCAGGCGCATCTCGGCGCCGTGGCCGCCGCGGTGATGGCCGGCCACTCCGCGCTGCGTGCCGCTGCCACGCGCTTCGATTCCGAGCAGAGCGACAGCTTGCTGCGCGCCGAGGTGACCGCGCGCAGTGCGCGGGCGGTCGTGGAGACCACAGTGCACGCGGTGATCGACCACGTCGGTCAGGCACTCGGACCGGGACCGTTGGTGCGCGATGCCGAATATGCGCGCGTGGTTGCGGATCTTGGCCTGTATGTGCGGCAGAGCCACGGTGACCGCGACCTCGCCGCATTGGGCAAGCGAGTCGCGGAGGCAGGTGCGATCCGATGACCGCCACCATCGAAGGGCTCGGCACCGACGAGGCGATCTGGAAACCGTGGTTGACCGTCGACCGCTGGACGGAGCTCGATCTCAGCGCGGCTCTCGACCGCCGCACCGTTGTGGTCGCGGCGCATCCTGACGACGAGGTGCTCGGGGCCGGTGGCCTCATGATGAAGCTCGCGCGGATGGGCTGTCCGATGGTCGTCGTGTGGGCGACCGATGGCGAGGCATCACATCC
>DATAUF010000038.1:0-41684 GCA_036268405.1 Mycobacteriales bacterium | reverse complement strand
ACTGGGGCGGCGCCCTGATCGGGACGGCGGCGACGCTCTTCTTCCTGAACAAGCTCTCGGCGGACCTCGGCTGGCGGCTGGCGTTCCTGATCGGCCCCGTCCTCGGCCTGGTGATCATCTACGTCCGGCGGAACCTGCCCGAGAGCCCGCGCTGGCAGATCATGCACGGGCGCGAAGCGGAAGCCGAAGCAGGTATCGCTCAGATCGAGGGCGAGGTCGAGGCCAGCACGGGGAGCCAGCTCGAGCCGGTCAGCGACGACAAGGCGATCGAGATCCGGCCGACGGAGAAGATCAGCTATGTGGCGCTGCTGCACGCGTTGTTCAAGCAGTACCCGGGACGATCGACGCTGACGGCCGCCCTGATGATCACCCAGTCGTTCCTCTACAACGCGATCTTCTTCACCTACGCGCAGGTGCTCACGACCTTCTTCCATGTGCCGAACGGGCACACCGCGTACTACTACCTGGCCTTCGCGGGTGGCAATCTGGCCGGCGCGCTGCTGCTCGGCCCGCTGTTCGACATCCTGGGACGCCGGCTGATGATCTCCGCGACCTATCTGATCGCGGCGGTTCTGCTCGCCGTGTCCGCAGTGGCGTTCGATCGTGGACTGCTGTCGGCGGGCACGCAGACGATTTGCTGGACCGCGGTCTTCTTCTTCGCCTCGGCGGGCGCGTCCTCGGCGTACCTCACTGTCAGCGAGATCTTCCCGATCGAGCTGCGCGCGCAGGCGATCGCGGTGTTCTTTGCGCTCGCTCAAGGCTTCGGTGCGCTTGGTCCCGCGGTCTACGGCGGATTCGTTGCCTCGAAGAAGCCGCACGAGCTGATGCTGGGCTACTTCCTCGGCGCGGGGGTCATGGCGGTCGGCGGAGTGGTGGCGGCGATCTTCGGGGTGAAGGCCGAGCGCACCTCTTTGGAGGACGTGGCGAGCCCGCTGACGCTGGTCAGGAAGGCCTCCTCGGCCTCCACCGGTGCCACAGCTTCTCCGCGCTTGAGTCCGGCGAGCACTCACTGATCGGGTTTGGCGGGGCGGCGGCCGTTGTTTCGACCGCCGTCCCTTCCCAGTGAGCGCAAGGCTGTCCGGGCAGTCTCTATGGTTCCCGGTTCTTGCCGGTTGACTCCGTGATCGCCTGAGCCAGGTCGCGCAGCTTGACGTTCATCCGCTGAGATGCGTCGCGCAGCTGTTCGAACGCCTCGCCCGCGGTGATGTCGGACTGCGCCATGAGGATGCCGACGGCCTGACCGATCAGGCCGCGCGATCGCAGTGCCGTTCCGAGGTTCGCCTGCCGCGAGGCGGCGTCAAGCACCACGGCGGCTACCGCGGCCAGCAACATCGCGACCTGCTGATCCGCACGGTCGAAGGCTGCAGCGGTCGAGCTGTAGATGTTGAGGGCTCCCAACGGACGGGGCGGCTCGCCGATCACAAGACGGCACGAGAGCAGGCTCACGACCTTCGCCTCGTCGGCGGTGCGGCGCGAGAACGCGGGCCACCGGGTGTCCTGCGCGGTGTCGGGCGTGTAGACCATCAGCCGGCGCTCGGTGGCTGCCTCCCAGCAAGGCCCTTCGCGCGTCTCGTACTGAATCGCGTCGACGGCTTCTGCCGCGGGATCGGTCGCGCCGACCGTGCGGATACGGGAACGGTCCAGCGCCGAGACGCTGGACATGTCGCAGCCGTCGATCAGCTGCCGCACGGCCGAGGTGACCCGGCGCATCGTGTCGTCGACGTCGTCGGAAACCTGCAGCAGCGCAAGGCTGTCCAGCAACAACTCGTGGAGCTGGTCCGGAATGCCGGGTGCAACAACGACCATGTCGGGTCCCCCCTCGCGCTGAGTGATGAGTAGGCGGTGTCGCTGGCTTCTCAGCTCAGGTGGTCATACCCCATCCGGCGACATCGCACCCTTGATCATCGGGGCGTTCAAGGCCAGGACCAGAGCGAGATCGTCGTGCAGCTTGCGCCCCGCATGGCTGCGCAGGCTCTCCAGCACCTTGTCCAGCGCCTCCTCCAACGTGCCGTCCTCGGCGCGAACCGGCGAGTTCGCGATGTCGAAGAAGCGACCCTTACGGTTGCGTCCCTCGGCGATCCCGTCGGTGTAGAGCATGAGTCGGTCGCCCGACGACCAACCGAACTCGACCGTCGTGAACTTCTCCGCGATCCCGAGCGGCGGACTGTGTTCGCCTAGGTCGAGGAGCACCGGTGCGTGGCCGGCGCGAACGTAGAGCGGGGGGTGGTGGCCGGCGTTGACGACGCGGAACCGTTCGGCGGCACAGTCGACGATCAGCGTGGTCACGAAGTCCTCGGTGTCGATCTCGCGCATCACCGCGGCGCTGAGCTCCGTCATCACCTCGGCCGGGTCCGAGAGGGAGTACGACACGTGGCGGAAGACGCCGACCACCACGCTGCTGATCCGGACTGCGTCCAGACCCTTGCCGCGCACGTCGCCGATGAGCAGCCGTACCCCGGTGGGTGTATCGACCGCCTCGTAGAAATCGCCACCCACATGCGCCCGCTTGGTCGCTGACACGTAGCGACCCGCGAGACGCAGGTCGCCCAGCTCGACGGGCAGCGGCCGGAGAATCGCGCGTTGCGCCTTTTCGGCGATGGCGGACACATGCTCGAGACTGTGCTGGCGTCGTACCCGCACGGCCGCCATTCCACTGCACACGATGGCCACGATGATGACGAGGAGGTACCGCGCGATCTGCTGGCGGTCGCCCACGTTGCCGTGTCGCTGAGCACAGGCGATCGCCGTCGCTGTGCCGAGCACTCCGTAGAGCGCGGTCGGGAGGGCTCCCCACAGGCTCGAGGCAATGACGGGTGCGAGCACGGCATAGGAGATCGGGATCAGCGTCTTCGGCGTGGCGAGCGCCGTCACCAGCAGAACGATCAACACCAGGCCGGGAAGCATCCCGGCAAGTGTGCGGCTGAGACTTCGGAGCATGGCGGGCCTCTCAAGAAAGAGGGGCCGACGGTTTGACCCGGAACGTACCGGTCGATGGTAACCGCTCATGATCCACTCCGCGCGGCCGAATCTTCCGCTGCCGATCAGGACGCGAGGCCGGCCACGAGGTTGATGGTGGCGGCGAGGATGACGGCGCCGAACAGGTAGGACAGCAGGGCGTGGTGCAACGCCAGGCGGCGGTACTCCACCGATTGAAGATCGGTATCGGAGACCTGGAAGGTCATCCCGATCGTGAAGGCGAGGTAGGCGAAGTCGGAGTAAGGCGGCCGGACGTTGTGCTCGAACTCGATGCCACCCTCGCCGGCTTTGCTGCTGTCGTTGTAGTACAGCCGCGCGTACTTCAGCGTGAAGATCGTGTGGACCAGCAGCCAGGACATCACGACCGACCCGACACCTAGCCCGATCTCGACCCCGCGGGTGGAGCCGTGGGCGGAGTGTGACTGGGCGATGGCATAGGCGACCGCGCCGAGGCTGACCACCGCTGCGAGCAGCAACAACGCGTCGGCGCTTGCCCGGGTCGGATCCTCCGATGCCGCGTGCTGGGAGGTTGCCGCGGCGTCCATGGGCCAGATCCTCGGCCAGACGTAGGCGAGATAGAGCAGCGTCGCGACGTCGAACCCGGCCAGCGGACCGACCGCAGCGCGGTAGAGCACACCTAGCGTGACGCCGACCACCACCCCGATGACGGCGGCGATCGCGACCAGTCGACTTGCCGAGCCCCGCATGTCTAGATCCTTTCGCATCACGTCGCACTCGGGCGATTTCGATTGCCGTCTGGCGTGCTTGAGCCCAGTGGGGTGGCAATGAAGTCGACGTCCCGATTCCGACCTCGAGACCTGGCTGCTTTGATCGACGCATGCATCGACCTCGGCTGCGGTTCGCTGTTACCGCAACGGCGCTCGGGCTGGCTTCACTGAGCGCTCCGGCGCTAGCTGTCGCATCCTCGGGTCATTCGTCTCGCGCTCCATCGGTGAGCGCACCGCCGACTCCGCAGCACGACGCGTTCTACCGTGCTCCCGCCGGATGGCGTGCGACGCGACCTGGGACGATCCTGCGCCACCGTCCCGTCGCCCTTGCGGCGTTCGGGACGCTGCCGCAGCAGATCCAGTCCTGGCAGCTGATGTTTCGGTCGACGGGCACGACGGGCGAGCCGATCGTCGCGGTAACGACAGTGCTGATCCCGGCGGCCGCGCGACCGAAGGCTCTGTTGTCCTACCAGATCGCTGAAGATGCCTCGGCGCCGCAGTGCGCCCCGTCGTACACGCTTCGCCTCGACGGAACTCGGACCGAAGCCGTCAACCAAGCCGAGCTGCTTCTGATCGATGCATCGGTCGGTGAGGGGTTCGCGGTCTCGGTGCCCGACTACGAAGGAGTCGAGGGTGACTTCGGGGTGGCGAAGCAACCGGGTTACATCGTGCTCGACGGGGTGCGAGCCGCAGAACGTTTTGCGCCCCTGAAGCTCTCGGGGACCAAGACGGCCGCGGGCCTGTGGGGCTACTCGGGCGGCTCACTGGCGAGCGGCTGGGCGGCACAGGTTCAGCACCGCTACGCGCCGCACCTCCACATCCGTGGTGTCGCAGTCGGCGGCTTCGTGACCGATGTACCCGGCGCGCTGTTGAAGATCAACGCCGGTCCGGCCTCGGGGCTGATCGCCAGCGCGTTGCCGGGGATCATCCGAGGCGATGCCGCGATCGCAAAGCTGCTACGACCGGAGCTCACGGCGGCGGGCAAGCAGATGATTGCCCATGCGGGCAGCCAGTGCGAGATTGCGAACGTCACGCAGTACCCGTTCGAGAACTTCAGCCGCTACGTCAAGCACTCGATCCCGGCGCTGCTCGCAAGGCCGGCCTTCCGCAAGCAGATCGACCGGCTCAACCTCGGTGGCAGCGCACCCGCTGCGCCGATGTTCGTCTACCACGCAGTGAATGACGAGTTGATCCCGGTCGCGGGACCCGACGCGATGGTCAAGAGCTACTGCGCGCGCGGGAGCTCCGTCGACTACACGCGTGACGAGCTCAGCGAGCATGGCAGCCTGGCGTTCGTCGGTGCGGCCGCGGCGCTCGACTGGCTCAGCGCCCACACGATCGGCAACGTGACGCAGCACGGCTGCACCACCATGACTGTTCCGACGATGGCGGTCAGCCCAGCGACCTTGAGCACCTTGCCGGCTGTCGTGCAGTCGATTCTGCTCGCGCTGGCAGGTCTGCCGGTCGGAGGCGCGACTTAGCCGAGCTCCGGCGTGCGGTGACGCGAGTGGGTATGAATCGCCCCGAGGGGTGCATCCGGACGACTCACGAGACGGCCGAGCTCAGGAAGGTCTACCGCAAGGCGCGGCATCGACATGTAGCGCTACTGGATGTAGCCCTCGACCTCTTTCACCGGACGAGCGCTCGCGTCGTCGGGGTTCTGACCGAACTCGCGGCGGGCCTGCCGCTGCCTCAGCAGGTCCCAGCACTGGTCGAGGTGCTCTTCGATGTGCTGGCGTCGCTCGTGGTTCTCGCTGCCGGTCGAGAGCGCATGCTCCTCGTCGACCAGCGCCTTGATCTGGCTCAAGATGTCTGCGTCGCTCGTCATGTTTGCAGTATCCGCCGCTAGTGGTTGCAGTGACCCGGGGGGTCGATGTCGAGCGCAGGATTCTCGGCGAAGAAGCCGTGCGGCCGCAGGGTGAAGCCGGTCACCTCGACCGGCATCACCGGGAAGTCCTCTGGCCGCACGACGTGCGTCGAGCCGAAGGTGTGCCACACCACGACGTCCGTGTCGATGACCGGCCGTTGCTGCTGCACCCAGGTGGGCAAGCCGGTGTTGCCGGGGTTGAGGTTGGCGTAGTCACTCGCGGCATGCAGCTCATCGGCGTCGTACGCCGTGACCCAGACGGCGTGCCCGGCAAAGGCCGCCCGGCGCGCGATGTGAGTGTCAGGTGCAGCCATCATCGTCGGCGATCCCGACGGGATCAGCTCATAGCCGACCGGCTCGCCAACCGAGTTGTGCACTGCAGGGTTGACGATCTTCCAACGACGTCCGGTCGCGGCGTTGGCGTCGCGCGGGCCCTCGGTCTCGATGACGGTTTCCGACTGTTCCCACGCGTGGCCGCCGGTGGGCATGACCTCGGTCTCCACCACGCGGTTGGGCTGACCGTCGATGTCGAGGTCGAGACGGGCGCAGAACAGATGCTGGTGATTGGCGCCGGCGAGGCCCGGCATCACGAGCCTGGTGCCGACCGGCGCGGTGCCGTCGTCGTTGGCTCGCTCGGTCTGGATGATCCCGGTGAGCTGCACCTCGAGCTGGATCCGGGCATCGGTGTAGAAGTACCAGCGGAAGGCGTACTCGTAGTTGCCTGCCGTGATCACGCAGTTCACGACGAAGCGCCGGCTGCGTCGTGACTCGACTCCGCCGGAGTGCAGGTCGGTGTGCTTCCACGCGAGCCCGTGGTCTTCCTCGTGCAGGCAGATCGCGTTGCGCTGCACGTAGGGCCTGCCCCAGTCGTCGACGAGGACCGCGTCCGCGTAGGTGATGTCACCGATGCAGTCGCAGCCAAGCTCGAGGGAGTTCACGAACTTGCCCATCGAGAGCTCACCGGCGTCGAAGGTGTTCTTCCAGCGGGTGCTCGGGCTCAGTCCGCCGTAGGGGACGACCATCTCCGAGACGGACAGCCGGTGTGCGACCGACCGACCGCGGTAGGTGACGTTGTGAATCACCAGGCCCGTGACCGGGTGCATAGTGAACCGGAAGCTCCAGCCCTCCCACGAGATGTGGTTCGACGTCAGCGTGAACGATGTTCCCTGCGGCTGAGTGATCTCGATCGGCTTCGCGGTGCCGCGTGGTGCGCGGGCGTGTTCTCCGTCGTATCGGCTGACGGCTCGCGGCACCGCGTGCGGGTCGACGTCCAGGACGTCAAGGACTTCGCCGGTGTCGAGGTCGACGGCGGCAACCAGTCCGTCGAGCGGATGCGCGTAGCCGTTGTCGGATCGGTCGGCCCGCCAATACGCCACGGCCCGTGCGACGCGTCGCGTCGTCCCGTCGGCAAGCAGCTCCCAAGGCTCGTCGAAGCGGCCGGCCGGCCAGGGGTCGATCTGCACGGTGCTCATGTCGTCGACGCCGCGGGCAACGCATCCGGCGATGAAGCGCGGATCGTTGCGCGTCGCCTCGCCCGCGGCGTAGAGCTCCATTGCGCCGTACGGCGGGTGCGCATCGCGGACCTCGGTGAGCGTCACGATCTCGCTGCTCGCTACCGAGACGACGACGACGTAGGCGATGCGCGTGCTCGGGGAGCGCAGCAGGTACTGAACCCGCCGGTCGACCTTGCCACTCGCGACCTGGGCGGCGAGCTCGTCCTTGGTCGGTTCGAAGAGGGCACCGACATGCACGATCGTGTCGGCCGGAATCCGCGGGTCCGCGCGCCACACGGCCGTCGCGGCGTGCACCTCGTCGACGGTCAACGGGTCGAGGGGGTGCGGGCCCACAGGTGTGGCGTCGGTCGTCATCGCGTCCTGACCTTAGTGGCCAGGGCGACACCGGTGATCCGAACGGCGGATTGCGGCGAACACCCCATGAGTCACGCCCTTCCGGTGTGGCCGGTGATGGGAGTTTCGCGATGGGTGAGTTCGGTCCCTGGCATCTGCTGATCGTGGCCGGCGTGTTCGTTCTGCTCTTCGGGGCGAAGCGGCTGCCGGACGCGGCGCGTTCGCTCGGCAAGTCGGCTCGGATCATGAAGACCGAGCTGCGCTCGATCCACGAAGACGCACCGGTCGAGCACACCTCTTAGTCAGTAGACGCGCTCCGCGATGAGGATGCCCCGTCCGACCCGGTCAGGTATCGATACCAGTCCCGACGGGCGGATGTCCCTCGAGCACCACCTCAAGGAGCTGCGCTACCGGGTCTGCGTCTCGCTCGCCGCGGTCGTGGTCGGCACGATCGTCGCGTACGTCTTCCACGGCACGGTGATGCACGTCATCACCAAGCCTTACTGCGGCCTGCCCGACAACTACCGGCTGGTGCACGACCGGTGCACGCTGTTCGTGTCCGGCGTGCTCGATGCCTTCACCGTCACGCTGAAGCTGTCGCTCTACGCGGGCGTGGTGCTGTCCTCCCCGGTCTGGTTGTTCCAGATCTGGCGCTACATCACGCCAGGCCTCTACGCCCACGAGCGTCGCTACGCGGTCACCTTCGTCGCCGCCTCGATGAGCCTGTTCGCGCTCGGTGGTGCCTTCGCCTGGCTGACTCTCGGCAAGGGCCTGCACTTCCTGCTCAGCTTTGCCACGGGCACTAACGGCATTAGCGCGCTGCTCAGCTTCACCAGCTACTTGTCGTTCGTCGTGGCGATGATCCTGATCTTCGCGGTGTCGTTCGAGTTCCCGCTCGTGGTGGTGATGCTCAACCGGGTCGGTGTGCTGTCGGCCGAGCGGCTGCGCAAGTGGAGTCGCGGCATCGTCTTCGGGATCTTCGTGTTCGCGGCCGTCGCGACGCCGAGCCAGGACCCCTTCACGATGTCGGCCCTCGCCGTACCCATGGTCGTGCTCTTCGGTGTGGCCGTCGGCCTCGCCACGCTGCACGACCACAAGCAGACGCGGATCCGCGCGGCGTCACCAGACGCCGATCTTGCCGACGACGAGCTGTCATCGCTTCCCGCCGACGACGACCTGAGGGTGTAACCGATGTTCAGCAACCTGGGACTTCCCGAGCTGCTTCTCCTCGCGGTCATCGGGCTTCTGGTCTTCGGTCCGGAGCGCCTCCCGAAGGCTGCCGCTGATGCCGGCCGGCTGATCCGGCAGCTGCGGCAGATGGCGCGCGGCGCCATGCACGAGGTGAGGACCGAGCTCGGGCCGGAGTTCGCCGACCTCGACGTGTCGTCGCTGCACCCGCGTCGCCTGGTCAACGACCACATCTTCGGCGACGACTGATCCATCCGCCGACTTCGAGCGAACGCATGGTGATCGCTCTACCTGTAGAGACAAGGAGTCAACGGTGTCAGATTCGCTTGACGGCTCCGCACTCGCTGGTCTGATGGAGGAATCGCAAGATCTCCACACAGACGCGATGCGCGACGGCCGTCTTCAGCTCGACGACTACGTGGCTGCGGCCAAGGAGTCGTCCTTCGAGCACTCTCGCGGGATCGGCGCCGGTGCAGTTGTTGCCGGCATCGCCGGTGCTGCGGTGCTCGGCTCCGCGCTGCCGGCATTCGCCGCCGGCAATACGGACGTGCAGGTCCTGCAGACCGCCGCGTCGATCGAGAACCTCGCCGTCGCGACGTACGGTGTCGCGCTTGGGCTGCCGTTCATCGGTGGCAAGTCGGCCAACGGGGTCGTCACTGCCTTCTGCAAGATGACCATGAAGCAGCACGAGGATCACGCCAAGGGCTTCAACGCCGCAGTCAAAGGACTCGGCGGCAAGGAGCAGCACAACCCCGATCCGAAGTACCTCGCCTACGTCAACTCGCAGAAGCCGAAGCTGACGAACGCCGGTGCGGTCGTCGGTCTGGCGATTGCGCTGGAGGACGTGGCCGCGCAGACGTACACGAAGAACGTCTCGCAGGTCTCGACCGGTGACCTCCGGCAGCTCTTCGCCGGGGTCGCGGGTGTCGAGGCACAGCACAAGGCGATCCTGCTCGCGGTGCAGGCCCTCATCGCAGGCGGTGCTCCGCAGCTGATCGCCCTTCCGCCGAAGATCAACAAGCTCCCCAAGGCGGCCGGCAGCATCGGATTCCCCGACGCCTTCTACCCGACCAAGTCGGCCTCCCCGGCCAGCGAAGGAGCAGTCAGGTGAGCCGGCAGGAGCAGACCCCGTCGGTCATGGCGATCTCGGAGCACGAGCTCGCCACGATGACCAGCACCCTCGACGAGATGCATCACGAGTCGATGAGCGAGGTACGCGACAACATGGCGTCGCTCACCGAGCGGCTCTCGTCGGTCGCCAAGTCCCACGCCAGTCGGCGTAACTTCCTGCTCGGTTCCTTCGCGGTGGTCGGCGCTGGTGCGCTCGCCGCGTGTGGGAGCAGCAGCAGCGGAGGCAGCCCGGCAGCGGGTGGGACGACAGCCCCGTCCAGTGGGTCGTCGAAGTACACGGGCGACCTCAAGGTGGTCGCGCTCGCGGCCGCTCTGGAGAACCTCGCGGTTGCGGGCTACGGCCTGGCGTTGTCGAACGCCGGCAAGGGTGTCTATGGCAAGGTGCCGCCGGCGATTGCCGACTTCGTCACCGTGGCGCAGAAACAGCACAGTGACCATGCCGCGGCATGGAACTCCGTGCTCAAGGGCGCCGGTCTGCCGCAGGTGACCGATGCTCCGCTCACCATCGCCTCCGGCGCGGTCTCGGCACTGAAGTCCGCCAAGACCATTCCGGACGTGGCGAAGGTCGCACTCGGCCTGGAGAACGCGGCTGCGCAGACCTACGTCTTCGCGGCAGCGAACGTGACCGACACCGGTGGCATCGCCACCGCCGCGTCGATCGCACCTGTCGAGGCCATGCACGCGGCGATCCTGTCGTTCGTGCTCGGCCAGTACCCGGTGCCGAAGTCCGACATCGGCATCACGGGCGCGGTCCAGCCTTCAGCGCTGACGATCTAGCAGGCAGGCAACAGTGACGACGACCCGGATTCGGCTCCTCACCGTGAGCACGGCTGCGCTCGCGCTCACCAGCGCGCTCGCCGGCTGCGGCTCCTCCAAGTCCGGCGGGGACGCTGCCTCTCCTGGCAGTGCCAGCACCGGATCCGGGTCGTCCTGCACCAACGTGTCCGGATCGACCACCAAGGTCATGATCTCCGGCTTCGCGTTCCACCCCTCGTGCGTCTCCGTGGCCGTGGGAACGAAGGTGACGTTCACCAACCAGGACTCGACGACGCACACGGCTACTGCCTCTACGTCTGGCGGGTTCAACTCCGGCAACCTGAACAAGGGACAGAGCTACACCTACACGTTCACCAAGGCCGGCACGTACGGCTATATCTGCAACATCCACCAGTACATGAAGGGCACCGTGATCGTCGGCAAGTCGTGACGGTCCGTGAACCGATCGACAACCGAGGGCGTGAAGTGAGTGATGAAGATCTATGACGGCCCCGTTGACGCGCTGCTCCGCCTGTTGACCGCGGCCGGCCTCGTCGTCGACGCGGTCGTTCACCTCAACTTCGCAGGTCGCTACGACGCGGTCGGCAACACGATCTCCCAGGGCGACGTCTTCCGCATCGAGTCCTCGGTCGCCTTGGTGCTCGCCGTGCTCGTGCTGTTCGCGCCGTGGCGCCGAGTGTCGTATCTCATCGCGTTCCTCATCGCGGCGTCGGCGTTCGGTGGCGTGATGCTCTACCGGTACGTGAACGTCGGCTCACTGGGGCCGCTCCCCAACATGTACGAACCGGTCTGGTTCGGGCAGAAGACGCTGTCGGCCTACGCCGAGGCAGTCGCCGCGGTGACGGCGTTCGCGGGTCTTGCGGGAACGGTGCTGCGTGCCCGGCGTGGCGCCATTGCGGCTTGAGTGTCTTTAGGACCCAACCGGCAACGATCTACGGCTTCGCTGTCTTGGCGGCGGCTTTGGCTTGCTTCTTCGCTTCGCGCACCTTCAGCAGCGTCGCCCCGTCGGTGATGTCGGCGACCGACAGGAGCGTGCCGCGCTTGCCGAAGTCCCCGGCCGCCTCCCGCCAGCCGCGAGGGGTGACCGCGAACTGCTTGCCGAGCAATGCCACGAAGATCTTCGCCTTGTGCGCGCCGAAGCCGGGTAGCGCCTCGACCCGCTTTCGTAGCTCATCGCCGTTCTTCATGCCGGTCCAGATGCCGGTCGGGTCGCCGGCGTAGTCGGCGACGATCAGCCGGCACAGCTGCTGCACCCGTCCGGCCATCGACCCGGGGAAGCGATGGATTGCCGGCGGCTTCGCGAAGATCTTCGCGAGCGCGTCAGGGTCGAACTCCGCGAGCTCGGCGACATCGAGGCCGTGGCCGAGTCGCTCGGTGAGTGTCAGCGGACCGGTGAACGCCCACTCGAGCGGCATCTGCTGGTCGAGCACCATGCCGATCAGCAGCGCGAGCGGGTCGCGGGACAGCAGCGCATCGGCATCCGCGCGCTGCGCGAGGCACAACTCCGGCATGCGAATCACCGTAGCGCCGGATGCGTCAGGTCCAGCGGGCTACTTGTCGCGCTTCCAGCCGCCGTGACCGAAAGTTCGGTGAACCCACGCGTGAAAGTTATGGCCTTCCACGGCCTCCGCGTCTGCCTCGTAGACCGGGCTGCCGTCGGGCTTGGGAAGATTTGCCGCAGCCGCGTCGTCGAGGTTGCACGTGATGTATTCGGTGGTGATCTCGTCGATCTGGTCACGATCAACGAAACGGCGCCCGTGATGAGTGTCGACGATCACGCCATCGAAGAGGTCTTCGGACGGGATCTCCAGGACCTTCTCGAGCGTCCCGAACTGCTGACCGGAGGAGGACAGGACAGGCACGCCTGTTGGCACACCTTCGTACGAGACGGGCTCGGCACTATCGGACACGCGGCGACCTCCATGTGGCTGGCGAGCGCTCCTCGCCCCAGACCGAACGATAGTGCCGGTCATCCAGCAGGTGCGTTCCCACAGGCCCCGCGTGAGGTGAGGATGATGAAGCCATGCGTATGGCTCGCGGCGGTTCGGTGCTGGTGCTCGCCCTGTTGTCCTTAGCCGGTTGCTCGAGCTCGAGTGACAGCACCACCACGTCTTCGACGTCGGTCACAACGGCGTCCTCGGTGGTGCCCACCGCGCTGCCGACAGTTCCCGAGGCCTTCACGCTGTTGCCTTGCCCGGCCCATACGCCGACGACCACGTTGCAGATCGAGGGCTGCAGCGAGCACCAGATCGTGAAGCTCGACCGGAGGGTCGAGGCCGCGGCGCGCACGGTGCTCGCCAGCCTGCCCGCGGGTGCTGCGCGTCGAGACCTTGTCGCGGCGCAACGCAACCGGATCGTTTATCGCCGCTCGGCCTGCACCAGCGAGGCCGACGTCTACTCCGGGGGAACACTGGCGCCCGTCGAGTACGCGTCATGCGAGGTCCGGATCGATCGCGCGCGGCTCGCCGATCTCGCCGCGATGCAAGGCGAGTCCAGCCCCTGAGCATTCCGAAAACCTCCCTTGTCAGATTGCTCTGAGGGCGCGTACGTTCTTTGCAATGCGAACAGTGCCGTTTTCGGATACCAGGACCGACTCGCCGGGACGGTCGTACGCAGGACAGTCCGCCGCGGAGAGAGACGCCGAGCGGCGTTCGAGGCTGCTCGCCGGTGCCCGCGGTGTCATCGGCGGTCAGGGCTACGCCGCGACGACCGTCGAGAAGATCTGCACCCGCGCCGGGGTCTCGACCCGGCACTTCTACCTGCTGTACGCGACCAAGGAGGACGCCTTCGTCGACCTCTACCGGGAGCTGACGGCAGAGTCCTACCGCCGTGCGGTCGAGACGTTCGCATCCGGTGTCGGCCGGCCGATGGCGCAGCGGGTCCCGGAGGCGTTCGTCGCCTACCTCGAGCCAATGTTCACCGATCACCCGGCGGCGCGGATCGCGTTCATCGAGGTGATGGGAGTCAGCCCGCGGCTCGAGGAGATCCGGCTTGCCTTCCGGGAGTCGCTGATCGCCTTCATCGAGGCCGAAGGCTCAGCTGCCGTCGAACGTGGCGAGATCGCCGATCGCGACTTCCGATTCGCGGCGCTGGCACTCATCGGCGCTGCCAACGCGATCGTCTACGACTGGGTGAGCCGGCCGAAGCCACCCGCCGACCGCGACATGCGGGCCGCCCTCGCACGGCTCGCGACGATGTTGATCGTTGCGTGACATGCACGAGATGAATCGGCCATTCAAGGGGAGATCGATGACATCTCGCCGGATCGCCGCAGGTGCCGTCGTCATCCTCGCGATGCTGACGCTGCCCCTGGTGAGCGCAGCTGCGCGACCCGCTGCGGTCAACACTGCGGCGGCGGCCATCCCGATGCCGGAACAGGACCCGTTCTACGCCGTTCCCCACGACATCGCGCGGTACCGCAACGGTCAGATCATTCGCTCGCGCCAGATCAAGCCCATGTTGTGGGCGCTGCCGCTTCCGGTGAACGCGTGGCAGGTCGAGTACCGCAGCGAGGACCGGCTGGGCAAGCCGACCGCAATGGTGACGACCGTGCTGGCCCCGCAGTCCGCGTGGCACGGCAGTGGCGGTCGACCGCTGGTGTCGTATCAGACCGCCGAGGACGGCGTGTCCGGTAAGTGCGCGCCGTCGTACCAGATCCGGGCCGGCGCCTCGGCCGAGCCCACCAACGCGACGGCCGAGACATCGGAGATGTTCGCGGCCGTCGAAGAAGGCTGGGTGGTCACCGCGCCTGACTACGAAGGGCCGCGGTCGGAGTTCCTCGTCGCGAAGACAGAGGCTCACGGGGTGTTGGACGCGATCCGCGCAACGCTCGCCTTCAAGCCGGCGGGACTCACGCGAAAGTCGCCGGTCGGCGTGTGGGGCTACTCGGGCGGCTCCTTCGCGAGCGTTGTTGCGGCGGAGTACCAGTCGTCGTACGCCCCGGATCTCACCTTCCGCGCCATCGCGCTCGGCGGCCTGGTGGGCAGCGTGCCGGCCAGCATCCAGGACTTCAACGGTACGGCCTTCGGCGGCGCGATCGCGATGGGCATCAACGGATTCCTGCGCGCCTACCCGAAGCTGGACATCCCCTCCTACCTCAACGCCACCGGCCGGCGGGACCTCGCCGCGGCAGCGCACGACTGCATCTCCGATGCCGTGCCGCGCTATCCCTTCCTGTCGTTCAAGGACATCGAGTCCAAGCCCAACGCGCTCACCCTCGGGCCGATCGCGCGGATGCTGTGGGCCAACAGCCCGCTCGGCATCAAGGGCACCCCGACTGCGCCGATCTACGACTACCACGCGATCGGGGACGAGCTGGCGCCGCTGCGGCCGGCCCTGGCGCTGCTGCGACGGTTCTGCCGAAGCGGCGCGATCGTGCAGCACGTCCAGTCGCCGGTCGGCGAGCACATCTCCGAGGTCGTGACGGGCGAACCCGGCGCGATGCGGTTCTTCGGGAATCGATTCGCCGGCAAGAAGCCGATCGACACCTGCAGCAAGCTGCCCGCCTAGCCCGCCGTTAGGTTGGGTGCGTGGAGATCTGGTACAACCCGAAGTGCTCGAAGTGCCGCATCGCGAAGGAAGCTCTCGACGAAGCGGGCCTGACCTACGACCTGCGCTACTACCTCGAGGACGCACCGACGGCCGACGAGCTTCGAGACGTTCTGGCCAAGCTCGACCTCGAGCCGTGGGAGATCTGCCGTACCGGCGATGCCTCAGGCCTCGGCGTGACGCTGCCCGCCACGAAGGACGCCGCCCATCGTGATGCCTGGATCGAGGTCATGGCGGCGAACCCTGCACTGGTTCAACGGCCGCTCGTTGTTGCCGACGACGGCACGGCGTACGTCGCGCGCGACCCGGAGTCTGTCGCAACCGCGATCGACCACTCCAAGTGACCCACGAGAGTTGACCTGTCAGCCTCTCAGCACGCTCCAGCGTGCTCCTAGCCTGACAACCCGAATCCCGGGCTCGCGCTACTTCCAGACGCGGACGTAGTCGATCAGCGTCGTCGCGGGGAACGGCGTCTTCGCGGTCGGCCTGTTGCTGTTGACGCCGAGCGCCTGCGTCAACGCTAGGAAGAACGGCTGGTCGAACGGCGCGGGACTGGCCGCGTTCGACGCCTTGTAGTTGTCGACCAGGCAGGTGTGGCCGTCGTAGGTCAGCGTGATCCGGCCAGGTCGCCACACCACGGCGTAGACGTGGAAGTGTTTCGCGTCGATCAGACACGTGTAGTCGTTAGTGACGATGTTGGTGTTGGTCTTCTTGCTGACCGTCGCCTGGTTGTAGTTGTAGTGGATGTAGGGGATGACCCGGTCGTCGTACTGGCTGTAGAACTCCGCGAAGTCGATCTCGCCCGAGCCGGGGAAGCCGCCGTACTTCGTGTCGTTCTTCGGCCACAGCCACAGCGTCTCCTGCAAGCCGCGCGCGGCGGTCTGTGGCAACTTGGCGCGGACTGCGAAGCGACCGTATGTCTGGTGAAAGCCGTAGTACGTCGTGACCTCGCCCGCGCTGTAGCGGGTCGAGAAGTCATAGAGGTGCAGCCCGAGGCGCGCCGGCGCGGGACAGGTGAACGCCTTGGCGGTCCGTCGAGCGGTGAGGTGGAGGTACCCGTTCGACACTGAGATGTCGCGGGGTGAGTCGACGTAGCAGGCGCGGTACGGCGGGACGCCGGTCGTGAAGTTGCTGTTCGACGTCAGCTGCGGTGCCCATTGGGACCTGTCGAGGGCGGTGCCGTTGAACTCGTCATCGAACGTACAGATCCACCGTGAGCCGTCGGCCTTTGTCGGCCTCTCCCCGCCGCATTTCCAGTGCGGCGGGGAGGGCCGCGTGAGTGACGCCCGCAAGGTGCCGTTGTGCGGTGTTGCCGACAATCCCGTCGTGCCCACGATCATCGTGCCGACGACGACCGCCACGGTTGCCGCGGCTGCGCTGAGTCGGCGCGAAGCTATTTCCACACCCGGACGTAGTCGACCAGCGTCGTCGCCGGGATCGGCGTGCTTGCAGTCGGAGCATTCGTGCCGACGCCGAGCGCCTGAGTGAGCGCGAGGAAGAACGGCTGGTCGAACGGCGCAGGGCTCGTGACATCCGATGGCTTGTAGTTGTCGACCAGGCACACGTTGCCGTTGTAGGTCAGCGTGATTCGGCCTGGCTCCCAGTCGACCGCGTAGTCGTTGAACTGCGTTGGGTCGATGATGCACGTGTAGTCGTTGGTCACGATGTTGGTGTTGGTCGTCGTGTTGACCGTGGCCTTGTTGTAGTCGTAGTGCAGATACGGGATCACCTGGTTCCCGTACTGGCTGTAGAACTCCGCGAAGTCGATCTCTCCGGATGCCGGCTCGCCGCCGCCGTACTTCGTGTCGTTGGTCGGCCAGAGCCAGAAGGTCTCCTGCAGCCCACTGACGGTGGACTGCGGCAGCTTGGCCCGGACCTCGAAGCGACCGTAGGTCTGGTGGAACCCGTAGTACGTCGTGACCTCGCCGCCCTGGTACTGCGTCGAGAAGTTGTGAAGCGCCAGCCCGCCGGTGCTGGGCGCAGTGCACGTGAACTTCGCGGCAGTCTTGACGACCGACAGGCGCAGGTCGCCCCCTGAGACCGAGACGGTGTTCGGGTTGTCGACGTAGCAGACCTTGTACGGCGCCTTGCCAGTGGTGAAGTTGCTGTTGGCCGTCAGCTGTGGCGCCCACTGCGAGCGGTCCAGCGATGTGCCGTCGAACTCGTCATCGAAGCTGCAGGTCCAGGTCGAGCCGTCGGGCTTGGTTATCGGCACCCCACCGCAGTCGCCGTCCGGCTCGGTGGACGTCTGCGTCGCGGTCGGCGTCGGCGACGGGCTGCTTGGCGTCGGCGTCGGGGTCGGAGTCGCCTTGCACAAGCCGAGCGCCTGCTGCAGCGCATTGCAGGTCGTCGCCGCGTGAGGCGCCGCCGCGGATGCGCCGATGCTCGTCGCGAGCATGGAACCGCTCAGGATGGCCGCGATTCCGATGCCCGCGGCGGCGCGCCGATGTCTCATGGTGTCGAGTATCGGCATTTGGAACCCACAACTCCATAACGAGCCACGACCAATGCGGTGACCGTCCCGGAACCTCCCGGGCGCGCGGGCTTGACCCTCCCGTGGCGTCAGGGCTGATAGTCGTGGCATGGCAGCGGAGCTCACGGTCGGACGTGTCGCGCAGCTTGCCAGCGTCACCGTCCGCACGCTGCACCACTACGACGAGATCGGTCTGGTATCGCCGTCCGGCCGTACCCACGCGGGATACCGAATCTATGAACCCGCAGATGTGGACCGCCTGGCGCGGGTGCTGACATACCGCAGTCTTGACTTCTCGCTGGAGCAGATCGCAGCCCTCCTCGACGATCCGAACGTCGACGAGGTGGCGCACCTGCGAAGCCAGCGCGAGCTACTGGTCGAGCGTGGCGCCCGGCTGGAGGCGGTGGTCGCGGCAATCGACAGAGAGCTGGAGGCGCGAGCGATGGGGATCCAGCTGACACCGGAGGAGCAGTTAGAGGTGTTCGGCACGGACAAATACGGCGAGTACGCCATGGAGGCCGAGGAGCGCTGGGGCGAGACCGAGACCTACCGGGAGTCCCGGCGCCGTGCCGCGACGTACACCAAGGAGGATTGGGCCCGGCTCAAGGAGGCGTCCGATGCGGCGCTGCGCGCCTTCCGGGATGCGATGACGTCAGGGGTGCCTGCAGCCGGGGCGGAGGGCATGGCGCTCGCGGAGCGTCACCGTACGTTTCTGTGCACCTGGTTCTACGAGTGCAGCTACGCGATGCACCGCGACCTTGCCGAGATGTACGTCGCCGACGATCGGTTCAGCTCCACTTTCGACATCGTGGCGCCGGGGCTCGCGGCGTATGTCCGCGACTCGATCATCGCCAACTCCGATGCCCACCTGGGTTAGTACAGAGACCGATGGCGGGACAATGGCGGCATGACCGAACCAGCCGAGTCCCCCGGCCCCGCGGCGCAGGCAACATCTGCCGCCGACGTGGTGCGCACCTTTCTCACTGCAATGGCGGAGGAGGACGCCGACCTCGCGATCTCGCTGGTCGCCGAGGATCTCATCTACGAGAACGTGTCGCTGCCGACGATTCGCGGCAAGCGGCGCTTCGCCAAGGGCGCGCACGACTTCTACCGCCGCGGACTCGGGTTCGATGTACGAATCCACCGCATCACGCAGGACGGCGACACCGTCATGACTGAGCGGACCGACGCGCTCACGTTCCGCCGTTACCGATCGCAGTTCTGGGTCTGCGGGGTCTTCGAGGTCCATGACGGCGTCATCACGTTGTGGCGTGACTACTTCGACTGGAAGGACGTGATGGTCGGCAGCCTGCGGGGATTCGCCGGGATCATCGCGCCGAGCCTGCGCGCCTCGCTGCCCGACTAGAACGGTAATCGAGCGTCCAGCTCTTCCGTTCGTTGAAGCCGGCGAGCTGAGTCAGCACTCCTACCATTGAGCTGTGAGCGCCGCGCCGAAACCAGTGCGAGCGCCGCTACCGACCTCGGCGCTGTTGGACCGGATCCGCGATGCGGTCATCGGGGACGACACGTTGATGGCCGGGCCGTACGGATCCCGCCGGGTCACCTACGCCGACTACACCGCGAGTGGCCGGGCATTGAGCTTCATCGAGGACTTCGTCCGCGAAGCGGTCCTTCCGACCTACGCCAACACCCACACCGAGTCGAGCGGCACCGGACGGCAGACCACTCAGCTGCGCGAAGAGGCGCGCCGGATCGTGCGCGACGCGGTCGGCGGTGATGACGACACCTTGATCATCTTCACCGGATCGGGCGCGACGGGGGCCATCGACAAGATCGTGCGCATCCTCGGCCTGCGCATCCCGTCTCAGCTCGAGGACACCTACTCACTGTCATCGGCGATTCCCGCTACGCAGCGCCCCGTGGTGTTCGTCGGCCCGTACGAGCATCACTCCAACGAGCTGCCGTGGCGCGAGTCGATCGCCGACGTCGTCGAGATCCCCGCCGACCACGACGGTCACATCGATCTCGCGGTGCTGACGCAACGACTGGAGCAGTACGCCGACCGCCCGCTGCTGATCGGATCCTTCTCGGCGGCCTCGAACGTGACGGGCATCGTCACGGACACCGCTGCTGTTGCGCGGGTGTTGCATCGGCACGGCGCGTTGTCGTTCTGGGACTTCGCCGCGGCCGCGCCGTACGTCGAGATCCTGATGGCGCCGGCGGAACCCGAGGCACGACTCGACGCGGTGTTTCTCTCTCCGCACAAGCTGATCGGCGGTCCCGGGACGCCGGGTGTCCTCGCGATTCGCCGGGAGCTGGTGACGAACCGGGTGCCATCCGTCCCGGGCGGCGGGACAGTCGCGTACGTCAACCCGCTCGAGCACGTCTATCTCGATGATCCGATCGCGCGCGAGGAGGGCGGCACGCCCGACATCATCGGCGCGATCCGCGCTGGGCTCGTCTTCGGTCTCAAGCAGTCGGTGGGCGTCCCGCTGATCAAGGAGGTCGAGGACGCGCTGCTGTCCCGCGTGGTCGGTGCGTGGGCGGACGAGCCGGCGATCGAGATCCTCGGCAACCTCGACGCGCAACGGTTGTCGATCGTCTCGTTCGTCGTGCGGCGACCGGGTGGTCGCTACCTGCATCACAACTTCGTGGTTGCGCTGCTCAACGACCTGTTCGGCATCCAGGCGCGTGGCGGCTGCTCATGCGCCGGGCCGTACGGTCACCGGCTGCTCGGAATCGACCTCGAGCATTCGCACGCCTTCCAACACGAGATCGCTGGGGGCTGCGAAGGAATCAAGCCCGGCTGGGTGCGAGTGAACTTCGCGTACTTCCTCGATGACGCTGTCGCGGACTATCTGATCGAGGCGGTGCGATTCGTCGCGACCGAGGGCGACCGGTTCCTGCCCGACTATCGGTTCGACCTCGAGTCGGGGCTCTGGCGGCATCGGCAGATGACGCAGGCGTCCCCGCTTCGGCTGTCTGACATCTCCTACGACGGCGACCTGCGCGGCGGTGTGTCGGATCACATCGCGCGTGCGGAGGTGTCGGTGCTGGACGACTACCTCGCCGAGGCGCGCACGCTGGCGCAGGCGCGGCCCCGGCTCCTGCCCGACGACGCTGCGACGGGCCTTGAACCGGACGCAGAGGCCCTGCGTTGGTTCGATCTGCCGGCCGCCTGTCTGTCCTGATCGACATCAGCCGGCGCAGCGGGCTGTCCAGCGATCGAACGTCTTCTCAGGCGCTCCGTCTGCCGTCCTCCCGGCGATCCGTGTCAACCTTTCGCTCTCACGCGGCGTTGACGCGTTGACCCGCTGATGGAAGGAAGCACGACATGTTCACACGACCCTCGCTCGCGCTGTTGGCTGCCGCGGCGCTGACGACGGGCGGCTGGGCGCTGCCTGGAGCCGTGCAAGCCTCGGCCGCCTCGCCTGCGTCGCTGACTTGCTTCGGCCATCAAGCGACGATCGTCGGCACCGCGAAGGACGACGACATCGTCGGCACACCTGGCAACGACGTGATTGTGGGCTTCGGTGGCAACGACACCATCAGTGGCGGCAGTGGTAACGACCTGATCTGCGATGGCGCCGGCAACGACACCATCCGCGGTGGTCCGGGCAACGACTCGATCTCGGCCGGCGCCGGCAACGATGTCGTGAGCGGCGGTCCCGGCGCGGACACGATCAACGGTGGTGCCGGCGACGACCGCATCCAAGGCAACCTCGGCGACGACCACCTGAATGGCGGCTCGGGCAACGACCAGGTGCAGGGCGGCAACGGAAACGACCGAGTGTCTGGTGACAGCGGAGACGACTATCGCCTGACGGGTGGCCCGGGCAACGACGCCGTTCTCGGTGGCGACGGCAACGACAACATCGGTGGTGGCACCGGCGACGACCACCTCGACGGTCAGGCGGGCAACGACCGCGTCAGTGGCAGCTCGGGTGACGACGTCATCGACGGACACGCGGGGAACGACGAGCTGATGGGCGGTGCCGGTCGCGACAAGCTCTACGGCGGGTCGGGCAATGACTCGCTCGAGGGCAATGACCCGGGTGTGGGCCAGGGACACGAAGCCAGAGGCAATGACCTCGACAACGGCGGCTCCGGCGACGACACAGTGGTCATGTGGCGCGCGACGAACTCGCCCACCGGAGTCGACGTCGACCTGCCGGCGGGCAAGGCGACCGGTGACGGCACGCAGACGCTCGTGGGCGTCGAGTCGGCTGAGGTCGAGAGCGAGCGCAACACCAACACACTCACCGGTGACTCGTCAGACAACACCTTTACGTCGTTGGGCGGGATCAACCACGTCATCGGTGGCGCGGGCGACGACACCTTCCTCTCCGGTTCCCAGGATGACTTCGGCTCGACCGCGCTCGGCTCCGACACGTTCGACGGCGGCCTTGGCAGCGACACGATCGACTTCAGCCGGGCGTACTCCCGGTTCGGGCTGTCAATCGACCTTCGGATCGGGATCGCGCACTCCTCGCACGACGTTTCGCTGACGTCGGTCGAGAACGTCGTCGGGACGAGCGGCGATGACCGGATCACCGGCGACGACGATGCGAACGTGCTGCGCGGCGGACCCGGGGACGACGTGATCAGCGGCTTGGGCGGCAACGACCAGCTCTACGGCGGCGTGGGCACTGACACACTCGACGGCGGCGCCGGTGACGACCTCATCGACGGCTTTGACCCGACGCTCGTCGACGTTGTCGACCGGGACGTCGACAAGGTCAGCTACCTGGACTCGACTGGTCCCGTCGACATCGACCTCGCGGCCGGAACGGCGACCGGGGAGGGCAACGACACCCTGGTTCACCTCGAGAACGCTTCAGGCTCGCTCTTCGACGACACGATCACCGGCGACGATCAGGCCAACGACCTTGCCGGTGACGTAGGTGACGACACGATCGATGGCGCGGGCGGCAACGACAACATCGTCGGGGGGCCCGGGGATGACCACCTCGACGGCGGCACGGGCGTGGACACGGTGAGCTACCGGTCATCGCCCGCGGCGGTGAACGTCGACTTGGCCGCCGGCACGGCCACCGGGGAGGGCAACGACACCCTGGCCGACTTCGACGACATCATCGGCTCGGTCTTCGACGACACGCTCGCCGGCAACGACGCGGCCAACGTCATCCACGGTGGGTACGGCGACGACACCCTCGTCGGTCGCGGCGGCAACGATGACCTCACTGATGTCGGCGGCAACGACACGATGGACGGTGGGGACGGCAACGACGTCTTCCACACCGGCTCGGGCAACGACGTCGCGACCGGTGATGCGGGAGACGACATGTTCTACGACCGCCCTGGCAGCGATTCCTACGACGGCGGTTCGGGCTCCGACACCGTGACCTACGCCGCGTCGCTGACCGGGATCACCGCCGACTTGCCGCACGGCACGATCACCTCGGCACCTCCGGTCGTGGAGACGGACACGGTGACGGGCGTGGAGAACGTGATCGGCAGCCCGAGCGACGACACTCTGATCGGCGACTCGAACGACAACAGGCTGTCCGGTTCGGGCGGTCGCGACCAGCTGTTCGGCAACGGTGGCGACGACACGCTGCAAGGCGGAGTCGGCGCTGACGTGCTTGACGGCGGAGACGGCGCCGACACGGTCGACTTCAGCGACGCTGACCGTGCCGTGACGGTCGATCTTCGTTCCGGCTTCGCGAAGTTCTGGGGTGGCGACCGGCTGATCGGTGACGAGAACATCACGGGCTCAGCATTCGGGGACGTCCTCAATGGCGACGACAACGCCAACGTGATCCTCGGTGGTGCCGGCGACGACTCGATCGCGGGTGGCGCCGGCAACGACACCCTCGACGGTCAAGCGGGCAACGACATCATCGACGGCGGCGACGGCACCGACTCATGCATCGGCGAGCATGTCATCGCCTGCGAGTCCTGACGCAGTCCTCCGGTTCACAAAGCGGATCAGCCGAACGTGAAGGCGTAGGCCTTCACTGTGGGACTGACGTTGAGCTGAAGGACACCCTGCTGCGGTTTGACTGCCGAGAGGATCGTGTAGAGCGACGGCACTCCCGACACGTGTTGAGTGGCAAGAGCGTTGCCGTCGAGTGTTGCGCTCACCGTGCCGGTCCCGGCAAGGACGAGATAGATGTTCGACGCATGGACGTTGAAACGGATAACCGCGTCGGACCCGGCCACGATGTCCTGCGACTGGACCGTCCAGGTGCCGCCATAGGTCAGGTGGCTCGCCGCGAGTGACGACGCAGCCGTATACGAGTGAGTCGAGTTCTTGAGCACCGGCGTGCCGTCGTACCGCTCCAGACGTTCGTAGCCGAGGTAGCTCTCGGGAGTGGTGGCCTGCATCGGAGTCCGGTCCGGGACCGCAGTCGTCGGCGGCAGGTGATGATCCCCGTTGGCGGTGAGCAACGCTCGGATGGCCGCCTCCGTCTGGCCGTAGTCACCCTCGCCGACCGAGCCGTAACGAACGTCGCCGTTGGGATCGATCAGGTACTCCGCCGGCCAGGAGTTGTTGCCCCAGGCGTCCCAGGTGCCGTAGTTGTTGTCCATTGCGACGGGGTAGCTGACCTTGAGTCGTGACACGGCGGACTCGACATTGCCGGTGACATGCTCGAAGTCGAACTCCGGCGTGTGCACGCCGATGACCTCGAACCCCGCCGAGTGGTAGCGGGAGTACCAAGCCTCCACGTGCGGCAGGCTGCGCAGACAGTTGATGCACGAGTAGGTCCAGAAGTCGACCAGCACCACTTTGCCGCGCAGCTGTGCCAGACGTACGGCGGCACCGGCCGGCGTGTTGATCCAGTGCGTGATGTCGGCGAAGTCCGGAGCCCTCCCGTAGACCGGGAGGTCGGTGGCGGTCAGCATCGGAATCTCGTCGGCCATCGGGACCAGCGCTGGTGATGTCGCGGGTGAGGGCTTGCTGTGCAGCGAGTTCTGCAGGGCTTGCGCCTGGGCGGACTCGTTCGGGTTGCTGATCTGGTTGAGGTCCGAGGTGATGGACTTGCTGTTCGTCAGATGCTGCTCGATGGATGCGGTGTACGACGGGATGGTGGTCTGCAGTGAGGTGGCAGCCCCGAAGGTGATCGCGACCGCGCTCGCAAGCAACAGCGCGCCGCCGACCTGCCGGACCCGGACCGCGTGCGTGCGCAACCATCCGACCGTGCCGGTGAGGCGGCCGGTGAGCAGCACGAGGCCGAAGATCGGCAGCGCGATCCCGAGCGAGTAGGCCGCGGTCAGCGCGACCGAGTCGAATCCGAATGATCCGTGCTGCGCCCCGACTGTGCTGATCGTCGAGAAGATCGGCCCGGCGCAGGGGAGGTACAACAGCCCCAGCGATGCACCGAGCACCAGGCCGCTCGCGGAGGCGTCCGGTGCGCGACCGCGACCGAGCCGGACGAACGGCCGTTCTACGAGCGCGCCGACCTGCGGCACGATGAAACTGACCGCGAGCAGGTAGAGGACGACGAGCGCCGCGTCGTAGCGCAGCCCGAGCGGCAGGCCGAGCGCGGTCAGCAACCGGATGCTCAGCAGCGCGGACAGGCCGAACGCGAGCGCCAGACCGGCCGCGATCGCGAGTGCGCGCTTTCGGCCGCCCGCGGTGACACCAGACGCGATCACGGCGGGAAGAACCGGCAGGATGCAGGGCGTCACGATGGTCAGCAGGCCGGCGAGGAAGGCGATCAACAGCAAGAGCGGGCTCAAGGCGACTCCGAACGCAGTGACCCCGGTGACTTCGTTGACTCCACGGACCGAACGTACGCCGCGAAAACCCCCCGCGCGCCGAACCGTCCGGATCGTTACGATCAGGTGTTCGGCCTGGTGCGCCACCCGGTGGCGACGCGGGACACATGTGGGCCGGATGAAAGGGAGGGCGGCGACCGATGTCGTCGAGCCATCGAGTAGCGATGCTCGGCGCCGTGGCGCTGTTCACCGGTGTGTTGACCACCGCCGTGCCTTCGGTCTCCTCCGCGCATGTGCCCGGGCACGGTCCGCTGGTGTCGGTCACCGTCAGCGGCAACATCCCCACCGACGTCGCGGCCCGTCCGGCCGGCGCGGCCGAGACTTGGCGTTCGGGGGACTTCGCGGGCTTCTCGGTTCTCGCCGACAAGGAGTTCGGCGCCTGGCGCGGCCGGCCGATCACCAGCGCCACCGACTTCCAGACCAACTCGTCGTGGTCGGCGTTTGACGCCGCGACGCGACTGGTGAAGACCTGGCAGGGCCAGAACTCCGGCATCCAGCTGTCGATCAGTGTTCCGCTCTGGGCGGGATACGGCTACAACCACCTGGCTGCGGCTGCGAGCGGCTACTACGACAAGCACTTTGTCGCGATGGCGCAGAAGCTCGTCGCGGCCGGCCTCGGTCACTCGGTGCTGCGCCTCGGGTGGGAGTTCAACGGCAGCTGGTTCAACTGGGGGATCACTTCGACCGGCAAGGCATCGCAGTACGCGACAAGAGCACGCGAGTTCGCGAGTGCATGGCGGCACATCGTCACCGCGATCCGGCATGTGAAGGGCGCGCACTTCAAGTTCGACTGGTGCGTCGCGGCCGGTCCGCACTACCCACATCTGAAGCTCGCGTACCCCGGCAACTCCTATGTCGACTACATCGGCGAGGACGTCTACGACTGGAACCGCGACAACAAGCCGGCCAGCGCCGCGGTTCGCTGGAAGGCGATCCTGCACGGAGGCACTGGACTCGACTGGCTCGCGAAGTTCGCCGCCGCGCACCACAAGAAGATCTCGGTTCCGGAGTGGGCGCTGGTTCACGACACGTTCGACAAGTGGCACTCCGGTGGAGACGACACCTCGTTCATCGACCACATGCACGCCTGGTTCGCGAACCACAACGTCGCGTATGAGAACTACTTCAACTCCGTCGACGGCGCCGAGTCATTCATGCTGAACGCACGCCAGCAGTTCCCGCTGGCCGGCAAGCTGTACCGCGCGCTGTGGGGCCGCCCCGGCGGCGTACGCCGCGCCGCTTGAACACTGGCGCCCGATAGCGTCCGACGGGTGCAATGCTGCCGGCTGAGTCGGCGCGAGCTGCTCCGCTGGGCCGCGATCGCGTCATCGACGTCACTGCTCCCTGTTGTCGATCCCGAGCGGACCTACGCGGCGGCTGCCCGAAGCGACCTCGCGACGGTCGGCATGAATGCCGAGCTCGTGACCCTCACCGACACCAGCGCGATCGTCACCTGGTACACCGGCATCCCCGGGTTCACCGGCGACGCGCTCAAGCCAAGTCCGCAGGACACCGAGCTGCGGCTCGGGACGGACCCGCTGCGGCTCCGCACGGTCCTGCACACGACGCGGCGCACGCCGTTCCACTACGCGGAGATCCACGGCCTCGAACCCGGACGCACCTACTACTACCAGGCGTTGTCCGACGGGCTGCCGGCTCTGCCCGCCGTCAATGCGCTTGGCAATCCGCTCGGCGTCGCGACGACGACGATGGCGGGGCTGCGCGGGCTCACCGACGTCTTTGCGTTCACCACACCCGGGCCGCCGCCCGGCCGGCATCTCTTTACCGTCGCGCTCGCCAACGACGTCCACATGGGTGAGACCGTCGCTGGCCTGATCAAGACGGTCGGCACCGTCCAGATCCCGCCGGGGATCACCCAGGCCGCCGGCGAGCCGCCCTATCCGGACGTGATGTGCGCCGCGATGGTTGCCGATGCGAAGTCCCGCGGCGCCCACACGCTGCTCGTCGCGGGCGACCTGACGAGCGAGGCGCAGCCGGAAAATGCCCGCAAGGTCATGTCGCATCTGGACCGCTTCGGCCGCTACCGCGAGGACTACTTCGTGGTCCGGGGCAACCACGACCGGGCGCACAGCGGACCGGCGTACGACAGCTGCAGCATCTCCGCGGTCGACCCGTCTGCGCGCGACTGCTTCAAGGACGTCTTCGACCCATCTCGTCCCGTGTGGTTCACCGAGGAGCTGCACGGCCTACGAGTGATCGGCATCGACACGTACGACAAGAAGGGAAACGGCGGCGACAACGGCGGACTCTCGGGGCACCAGATGGACTGGTTCACCCGCGAGCTCGCCAAGGACCCGGATCGCCCGACGATCGTCTTCGGACACCATCCGGTGTCGCTCGCCTCCGATGTCGTCAACCTGGAGCCGCTCGTCTTCGACCTCAACCTCAAGCAGTCGGGCAAGATCCAGTCGGCGTACGCGAAGTCGCCCGGCGTCTTCTTCCATCACCAGGGTCACACCCACCGCAACTACCGGTCGGCCGGCTCGAGTCCCGGTGTCGTCTTCCAGGAGGTCGCCGCTACCAAGGAGTATCCCGGCGGCTTCTCGCTGCTGCGGGTCCACGAAGGTGGCTATGCCCTCAACTTCTACAAGACGCGCAGTGACCTCGCGCGCGAGTGGAGCGAGCGCACCCGTGGTGAGGACTTCGGCGTGGGCGCCAGCGCGCTCTACCAGTCGGGGACGATCGCGGACCGCAACTACGTGGTTCACCGGGATCTGTCCGGCCTGCATCCGGCGAAGGGCTGACGATGGCCAAGGAGGTCGAGCCACCGGAACGGTTCCACATCTCGACCTCTCAGGTCTTTGCAAGCTCGCTGGCCGCGGTGTCGGCGGCCATCGTCTGCTCGTACTTCGGCGTTGCGGGGACCGTCATCGGCACAGCCATCACGAGCTTTGTCGCGACCGTCGGGAGTGCGCTCTACTCCTTCTCGCTACGGCGTACCCGGACGCGGCTGCGCCAGCTGCATCGTGCGGGTGCCGCCTCCCCACCGGTGGCCGAAGTGCTCAAGACGATGCGCCAGCAAGGGCGGCACCTCCTTGACCGGACCCAGTGGCTGTCGCTCGCCCTCGGAGTCGGTGCCGTCTTCGTCTTCGCGATCGGCGTGATCACCGCGATCGAGGACGCCACAAGTATCGGCACAACGCCGCTTCGCGCGCCTCACCATCCTCATCACTCCACGCCCACGACTACTGAGACGCCGACGCCTCCGACGTCTCCGACGGGGACACCCACACCTACCGCCACCGCCACCGCGACCTCGACCACTCGCCCGAGCCGGACGCCGTCATCGTCAGCCAGTCCGAGCGGAACGCCGAGCGAGATGCCGATGCCAACAGTGACGCCAACTCTTACGCCACCGACGACGTTGGCCCCCTCAACGTCACCGTCGGTGGACACCGCCCCGAGCTGACGCGGCGCAACGCTTCGGGCGCCTACGTGTCCAGGACTTCCACATTGTCGTGACGCACTTGGTCCGTGAGCGCCGCCTTATCTGGCTTCGAACACGCACAGCGGCACTTCCCGGTCGCCGTCGAGGCCAACCTTTTCGGTGTCTCAACCCACCTTGAGAGACCATTTAGGTTGGCCTCGGCGAGGAAGGTCATGCTGGACAGCGGTATGACGGCAGCGGCAACCTGACGGCATGCGCGAGATCATTGCGACGCCCAACGCACCGAGTTCACCGCTGTTCAGCCAGGGCATCCGGGATGGGGATCGGGTCCACATCTCCGGCCTTGTCGGCATCGACGCAAGCACGGGAAGCCTGGCCGGCACCACGATTCAGCAACAGACGAGGCAAGCGCTCGCGAACTGTCAAGCCGTGTTGCTGGCAGCGGGCGGCGGGCTCGATCAGGTCGTCGAGGTCGGCGTGCTCTTGACCAACCCGGCGGACTTCGCCGGCATGAACGAGGAGTACGCCACCTGGTTCACCGCTGACCCGCCGACCCGCTACGTGGCGAAGCTCGGCGTCGAACTCCCCGGTGTGCTCGTGTCCATCCGCATGACCGCCTATGTCGGCTAGCTGGTCGGAACCCAACCAGCCAATGGCGCGTGGAGCGGCACGATCACCGGCGACTCAGATCGGCTTTGTTCGCACGCCGAAGTACGTGGGGAGGTGTGCTCTCGGCGACGTTTGCGCTGCTGTCTAACGACTACCGGTGGATCGGGCGCCTGGGGCGGCCCTTTGCCTGGCGCGGTCGCGACACCTTGGCAGGCACCGGCGTTGAGGTACCGAGGTCTTCGACCCCGAGGATGCCGTTGCCGGTGATGATGCACTCGCCGGCGAGGATCGCCGCGTCCTTCCCGGTGAGGGTCGGGAGCTTCGGTACGCCGGTGTGCGGCGCGCGGCCGAAGCTGAACGTCGACACCATGTCGCCGACGGTCTTGCGCCGCCACTTGCTGATGTTGGGTACGTCGACCCCGAATCGGGTCTCGAGGAACTTCAGCATCGAGGTGTGGTCGAAGACTTCGCTGGCAATGAAGCCGCCGCGGCTGTAGGGCGAGAGCACGAGTGTCGGCACCCGGAAACCGAGCCCGACAGGACCGCGCACGCCGGAGGCATCCAACGGCAGGTTGTGCATCGTCAGGTGCTCGCCCGGTGTGCCGGGCGGCGGCGTCGGTGGGGCGACGTGGTCGAAGAAGCCGCCGTTCTCGTCATAGGTGACGATGATCGCGGTCTTCTCCCACAGCGCCCGGTTGCTGACGACCGTCGACAGCACGCTGGCGACGAGCTGTTCGCCGAGAATCGGCGGCGCCGAAGGGTGGTCGCAGGCAACGAAGTCCGGAAAGATCCATGAGACCTGCGGCAGCGTTCCAGCCAGCACGTCGGCGGTGAAGTCGACGGGATAGCTGATCAGTCCGTTCGCGTTCTTGCCGAGGTACGTTGCCTCGTCGACGAAGTTCTTGAAGTACAGCAACGGGTTGAGAAGCGTCAGGTCGCTTGCGTCCTGGTACACCTTCCACGAGACACCGGCTTCCGACAGGTGCTCCGGCATCGTCTTCCAGGTGAACTTCCCGAAGTTGGTGGCACGGTCGGTGACTCGCGTGTGCAGGCACGGCCCGCCGTGCTCACCCGCAGGATCGAGGGTCGCGGAGAAGGACATCACGCGGTTGGGGTCGGTCGGCCCGATCACCGAGCAGAAGTAGGAGTCGCACAGGGTGAACGCGTCGGCGAGGCTGCGGTAGAGCGGGATGTCCTCACGCTCGTAGTAGCCCATTGTCAGCGGTCCGTGCGCCGGGCCGTTCGCCGCGAGATGTGCGGTGACCCAGCCGTCCATCTTCCCGTGGTTCCACGCCTCGTGCTGCGGCCCCCAGTCGTGTGTGATGTCGTCGACGCACTCGGCGAAGCTCGCGAGGTCCTTCGTCGAAAGATGGAAGGGATAGAGGTGTCCGTTCTTGTCCGGACCGTGACCGGCCCGGTAGCCGCGCTGCTTGAAGACACCGGGTATCGCGTGCGGATCGTTGAATCCCCGCACGCCCGGGTACGTGCCGAAGTAGTGGTCGAACGAACGGTTCTCCATCATCAGGAAGATCACGTGCTCGATGTCTGACAGCGGCGCGTGCTTGGTTGGCTCGGCGGCGTACGCCTGCTCGACGACGTGTCCCAAGCGACCGGACATGGCGGCCACTGCGGCGGCCGTGGTGCCCGCGAGCACCTGGCGGCGGGTCGGCCCGGAGGTGCGGATCGCGGTCATGGCCTGATTGTTACCGATCAGGATGTCGGAAGCAGTGCCGCGTCGGTGCGTAGCCAGTCCAGAATCTGCGTCGCGGTCCACTCCGCCGCCTCGAGCATCGGCACGTGGCCGATGTCCTCGGCCACCGCGAGCCGCCACGACGGGAAGGCGCGGGCCGCCTGCCGAGCCGCGGACACCGGCACTAGGCGGTCTTTGGCGCCGTGCAGCACAAGCACCGGCGACTGGACCGCGGCCATCGCGCGCCGAAGCTGCGGCGCGCGACTGACCCGACGTACGACGGAACGCCCTGCTGCGGTCACATCCGACGGCGGGAAGTCATCGTTGTTGCGCTGCCTGACGACAGCGACACCCGCGGCAATGACCTCATCGGGCACCCGGTCGAGGTCGACGGTGCAGAGCTTCAATGCCTGACGAATCTGATGCTCCGCCGAGTTCTGTCGGCGACGCCGTGCGTAGGCCGCCTCGCCGATCAGCGGCAGCGCCATCACGGCGAACTGCACGGCGACGCGTGCATCGCCGCGCGACAACAGTGGTCTGGGTAGGGCCGGGTCGACCAGCACCGCGCCGCGCACCTGGTCGGGCGAGGCGGCTGCCTCGAGGACCGAGATCATCCCGCCCATCGAGTTCCCGACGAGCACGACCGGCTCGGCGACAGCCTCCCGGATGAAGCGATCGAGCAGTCGGCGGTTGGCGCCGACGGTCGTCGACCGGCCCGCGGCGGGAGAAAGGCCGTGACCGGCGAGGTCGATCGCGAGCAACCGCACGTGGTCGCGCAGCAGCGGGGCCAGCGCGAGCCAGTTCCACGCGGCGCCGCCGAGACCGTGCACCGCGAGCAGCAGCGGGCCCTCGGCTGGACCGCCGAAGTCGAGGTAGTGCGTCGGCCCGTCGAGATCGACGGTTCTGGAGGCGACATCCGAGAGCGCGGTCACCGCTCCACGATGCCCCATGAGCCGCACTAAACCGCCCGGACGGCAACAGCACGCGTTGTTCATCTTTCGCTCATCTTTCGTTCTCCCCGGGTCCGCCGGTCGTCGCAAAACGTGATGTGTCGTTGTCGTTGGGCCCGGGAGGGGCGCCCTCCTCGAGTGGGGGGACGAGGAGGGATCGGGTGAAAACGCCGCGCTATCTCTTCGTTCTTGGTGTCGGGGAAGGCGCAGCAGCTCACCCGGTGTGGCCCGACCTGCACCAGCCGTTCGAAGGGGAGGTCGATGTTGACGGCTCGTGGTTCGCGTGGCGCCTCACCGGTGCCAACCATCGCGAGCTGGGCCGTAGCTGTCGCGTCTTTGCCGATCTCGTCGGCGCGCGTGACGCAGCTGCCGATCTCCGGGAGCGGGTTGACGACGCGGAAATCACCGTGCTGACCGTGCCGCGGTTGGGCACCTGGGGCTGGCGGCTCCGTCTCGACGGGGTGGCCGTTGCGACCTCGAGCCGTGGCTACGCGCGGCACCGGGAGTGCACGTACAACGCCAGCACGTTCGTCGCTGCAGCTGCCAACGCGGACCTGTCCGACGCCGACCCGCCTCCCGTGTGGCAGCTCGCGGAAGCGCGCTTCCCGGATGCGGCCTCATGAACGTGACCGAGAACCCCGAACGGCAGGACACCGCACAGACAGACGCCTCGCCGACCGCCGAGCCGCACTCCCCGGTCCTGGACCAAGGAGAGACCGTGACGATTACGACTGACCGCCCACTCGTGACGACACCAGAGGCGGTCGAGCCGTCCAGGGTCGTAAGTGGCGCACATCTCGACGCACGCAACGTCTCCGCGTGGTTCGGCACCAACAAGGTGCTCGAGAAGGTGTCGCTGGCGATGCCACCGGCCGCTGTCACCGCGCTCATTGGTCCTTCCGGCTGCGGCAAGTCGACCTTCCTGCGAATCCTCAACCGGATGCACGAGTCAGTGCCAAAGGCGTTGCTCGCCGGCGAGGTGCGGCTCAACGGCGAGGACATCTACGCCGCCGAGTCGCGGATCACCGAGACCCGCAGGCGGATCGGCATGGTCTTCCAGAAGCCGAACCCTTTCCCCGCGATGAGCATCGTCGACAACGTCACGGCGGGGCTCAAGCTGACCGGTCAAAAGATCTCGCGCTCAGAGCGCGACGGCCTGATCGAGGACTGCCTGCAGCGCGGCGGGCTATGGGCTGAGGTCAAGGACCGGCTCGACGAGCCCGGTGGCGCGCTGTCCGGCGGCCAGCAGCAGCGGCTGTGCATCGCTCGCTCGCTCGCGGTCAACCCCGAGGTGCTGCTCATGGATGAGCCGTGCTCTGCGCTGGATCCGACGTCGACTCGGCGGATCGAAGAGACGATCGGCATGCTGCGGGACCAGGTGACGATCGTGATCGTCACGCACAACATGCAGCAGGCAGCTCGGGTGTCGCAGCAATGCGCATTCTTTCTCGCCGAGCAGGGGACGCCCGGCTGGATCGTCGAGTCCGGACCGACCGAGGACATCTTCGAGCGCCCGCAGGACCCGCGCACGTCTGACTATGTGAACGGCCGGTTCGGGTGACCGCAGCTCTCCTCGACCCGCCATCCGGAGGAGTGCCACCTCCGGACGCGCCTCGCCGGCTTTCCCGCAAGCCCACCGGTGGCGACGCGATCTTCGTCAACACCTTCCGCGCGATCGGTGCCTCGGTCCTCGTCATCACCGGCGGGATCGGTGTCTTCCTGGCCTACCAGGGCTGGCCCACGCTGCATCACTACGGGTTCAGCTTCTTCACCACCCGGGTCTGGAACCCGGACACCGACACGCTCGGCATCGCCGCCGTACTCGTCGGAACGTTCGAGGTCGCCCTCGTCGCGATGGTGATCGCGTTTCCGCTCGCCATCACCACAGCGCTGTACATCACGGAGTACGCGCCGCCGCGGCTGCGGTCGGCGCTGGTCGCCGCGGTGGACCTCATGGCGGCGGTGCCCTCGATCGTGTACGGACTGTGGGGCTTCTTTCTCATCGAGCCTCATGAGTCGCAGCTCGCCGTATTTCTCCAGCGCAACTTCGGCTGGTTTCCGTTGTTCCACGTCGATGCCAACCCGAATGCCGCCGTCACCGACCTCAGCCGCTACACCGCAAGCGCGTTCATCGCCGGAACCGTCGTCGCGATGATGGCGATGCCGATGGCGTGCGCCGTCATGCGGCAGGTCTTCTCCCTGACCCCTTTGGGCGAGAAGGAGGGCGCGCTTGCTCTTGGCTCGACCAAGTGGGGCGTGATCCGGACAGTCGTCATCCCGTTCGGACGCGGCGGCATCATCGGCGGAACGATGCTCGCGCTGGGCCGCGCCCTCGGTGAGACCGTTGCGGTGCTGCTCATCGTCAGTCCCGAGTTCATCATCAAGGGCCGCATCCTCGAAGTCGGCACCGACACCGTTTCGGCGCTGATCGCGAGCCAGTTCGGCGAGGCGACGGGCATTCAGCTCTCGGCGCTGCTGACCGCCGGCTTCGTGCTCTTTGTCATCACGTTGCTGGTCAACACCCTCGCCGCGATCATCGTCAATCGCAGCCGTTCCGGGGCGGAGACCGCGTGAGCGTGCTCCTCCAGCCAGCCCCCCCGGCCGGCGCGCTGAGCGCGAGCCGCCCGGTGGACGGCGACGTCGGGCACGCGCCGCGGGCGAACCTCGGACAGCTCCCCGCCGATGAGCGATTCCTGACCTGGGGCGCGCGGTTTGCCGCGCTCGGCATTGCCTGGGTGGCTGCGGAGCGGCTGCTGCCGGTGCACGGCCTCGCCTGGTTCGTCTTCGTCGCTGCCGTCGCGAATCTCGTGATCCTCGCGGTCGGCACCGCAGTCCTCGGTAGCAACGTGGCGGTCGCCGACCGGGTTGCCCAGTGGGTCATCTCAACCGGCATGGTGATCGTGCTGGTCGCACTCGGCTCGGTTCTCGTCTTCGTGATTCACCGCGGCTGGTCTGCGCTTCACCACGCCAACTTCTTCACGCACGACATGTCCGGCGTCGGCGCGGAGGATCCGCTCAGCAAGGGCGGCATCCTGCACGCGATCCTCGGATCGCTGATCGAGCTCTCGATCGCCTCGGCAATCGCGCTGCCACTCGGCATCGGTACGGCGGTCTACATGAACGAGATCGGCGGAAGGTTCGCCCGGGTCGTGCGCACCGTGGTCGAGGCGATGACTGCGCTGCCGGACATCCTCGCCGGCCTGTTCATCTACACGATCTGGATCATCGCCCTCGGCTATCCCCGTTCGGGTCTCGCGGCAGGTCTCGCGATCACCGTCATGATGTTGCCGATCATCGCGCGTGCCTCCGACGTGGTCCTTCGGGTCGTGCCCGGCACCATGCGAGAGGCCGCGTTCGCTCTTGGTGCCAGCCGCTGGGCGACTGTCTGGCGCATCGTGCTGCCGACCGCGCGGCCGGGGCTCGTCACGGCGCTGATCCTGGCGATCGCACGTGGTGTCGGAGAGACAGCCCCGGTTCTCATCACCTCGGGCAACGCGCCGTTCGTTCACGTCAACCCGACGAGCGGCGTGATGAACTCCCTGCCGCTGTTCATCTTCACGTCCGCTCGCAGTGGCATCGCGCTCCAGGTGCAGCGCGCCTTCGGCGCGGCCGCCGTGCTGCTGCTGCTGGTCCTGCTCCTCTTCATCACCGCGCGCCTGCTTGCTCGGCCGCGAACCGGCAAGGCATCGGTGCTCACGCGTCTCCGTCGCGGGTTGCGCGGTCGCGGCTTGAACCTCGTGAAGGAAGCCCAGTGACGCCGAGCGTGATCCGGTTCCGCCGAAACATGACGCGCATCGCCATCGTGCTGGCGCTGGTCTGCTTCGCGTCCTTTCGCGGCGTCAACCCCGCGGCCGCGGAGTACGCCGAGATCGAAGGCTCCGGTTCGACCTGGGCCTACACGATCATCCAGCAGTGGGTTGCCGACGTCTCCGCTCAGGGGATGCAGATCACGTTCAACAACAACGGCTCGTCTCAGGGCCGCAAGGACTTCGCGAACTACGTCACTGACTTCGCCGACTCCGACATTCCGTACCAGGGCGTGGACCCGACCACCCACCAGTCCGATGCGAGCAGCCGTCCCTACGCCTATCTCCCGGTAGTCGCCGGTGGCACCGCGTTCACCTACCAGCTGCACATCGCCGGCAAGCTGGTGAACAACCTGCGGTTGTCCGGCGAGACCATCTCCAAGATCTTCACCGACAAGATCACCAACTGGGACGACCCGGAGATCACCAAGGAGAACGGCGGTCGCAGGCTCCCGTCGTTGCCGATCACGCCCGTCGTGCGCTCGGATGGCTCCGGAGCGACCGCGCAGTTCACGCTGTGGATGGGCAAGGAGTACCCCTCGATCTGGGGGCCCTACAACGGCGGCAACACCGGACTGACGTCGATCTACCCGCGCGCGGGGCGCCAGATTGCGGCCTCGGGCGACGACGGCGTGATGAACACCGTCGACTCCGCCGCGGGTAACGGCGACATCGGGTACGCGGAGTACTCCTATCCGCTCAACGCGCACTACCCGGTCGTGTACGTCGAGAACCCGGACGGCTACTTCGTCCAGCCGACGCAGTACAACGTCGCCGTCGCACTGACCAAGGCGAAGATCAACGGCTGCACCGCGGGTGGGACCTGCAGCCCGATCGGGCTGAGCCCGAACGCCTACCTCACCCAGAACCTCGACGACGTCTACACCTACAAGGACCCGCGGTCCTACCCGGTCTCGTCGTACTCCTACATGATCATCCCGACGAGCTCTACCGATCAGCGCATGACGGTCGCCAAGCGGCAGACGGTGGCCGACTTCCTCAGCTACTCGCTGTGCACCGGCCAGTCGAAGGCCGGCCCCTACGGATACTCGCCGCTCCCGCTGAACTTGGTGAAGGCCTCGTTCACCCAGATCGAGAAGCTGGGTCCGCACGCCACTCCGTCGGCGGTCAAGGGCGTCAACATCAAGGATCCCTCGGCGAACCTCGCGACCTGCGACAACCCCACGTTCGTGAAGGGCAACCTGGCGGCGAACCATCTCGCTCAGGTCGCACCGTTGCCGCAGGCCTGCCAGAAGTTCACCGCCCAGCCCTGTGGCGCCGCGGCGACCGCGCCCGAAGCGACCACGAAAGGCGGCTCGACGGCCGGCGGTTCAGTCGTTGCCGGCACCATCGGCGCCGGCACCAACCCGGCGGGCGGCGGGTCCTCCGGGAGCGATGTCTCCGGCACGGGCGCAGCGGCAGTCAACCCCGGGACCGGTGGTGCGGCAGCCGGCACGTCGGACATCTCCGGGGCAACACCGACCGCGGTAGAGCTCACCGCTCAGCGCGACGGTGACAACAAGGTCTTCGGCGTCGTCGCCGTCGTGGAGCTGATCGTGATCGTCCTGCTACCGGGTGTCTACGTGGCGTGGCGGCGTCGCCGCAGGGACGCGACGTGACCCGGCCGGTTCGTGCCGCCCTGCTCGCGGCCCTCGCAGTAGCCATGTCGATTGCCGTGCCGAGCTTCGCGCCGATCGGTGCGTACGCGTCGACCTCTCACCATGCGCAGCCGACCAAGGTCGGTCGCTCCGCGCGAGTCTCCGTTCCGGGATGCACCGCTGAGTACGGCGTGACCTCGCGGGACAGCGACTCGTGGTCTGCCACCGAGCCGGTCGAGCGGACATTCGGCGACGGCACGCCCGACACCACGAGCTGCATTCACCTCGAGGTGAACAAGCACACCAACCTTCAAGACCACGAGCGGATCGACGTCACCTGGTCGGGGGCGCACCCGACGGCGGGCAGGGCGCTGAACCCGTTCGGCGAAACGGGGCTCGAGCAGGAGTATCCGGTCCTGCTCATGCAGTGCCGGGGCATCGACCCGAAGGACGACCCGAAGGTTTCCGCGAAGCAGGAGGTCACCCCCGACACCTGTTGGACCAACACCTACTTCGAACGCACGGCGTCGGCCGATCCCGGCCTGGGCATCTGGCAGCAGGAGGCCGACGCGACGGACGCGGACACGGCTCATATCTCCGGCATCGATCCCGCCAAGATCCCGGACGAGTGCAACGTCACCAGCACCTTCGACTACCACATCACGCCGTTCCAGGCGGCGAACGGAACCTTGTACCCGGGTTGTTCGTCGCAGTCGATGCCGCCCGAGGCGACGGTCAACTCCGTGAGCATCCCGCAGGAGGCCTCGGCATTTACGAACCTCCACGGCGACGGCCAGTTCGAGTTCGACCCGCGGACCAACCTCGACAACGCATCGCTCGGCTGCTCGTCGACGGTGCCATGCACCCTCGAGGCCATCCCGATCGACGGCATCAACTGCGCGCCCGGCAATGCGAGCCAGGCCTGCAACGCGACCGGTCAGCTGCCGGCGGGCCAGGTGAACCCCGGGTCGGCGCCGCAGGATGCCGTCGCACCGGCGTTCTGGTGGTCGGCCTCGAACTGGGAACGGCGGATACCGGTGCCGCTGACGTTCGCACCGCCGCCCGGCGTGTGTCAGGCCGCATCGGCCGGCAAGCCCGTCCCGTTCTACGGTTCCGAGCTGCTCAGCCAGGCGGCACTGCAGTGGACACCGGCGTACTGCCAGAACAAGAAGCGATTCAACTGGCAGGACAACATCATTCCGGACCAGGCGGCGGTCGCCCTGATGACCAACGGATCGGCAGCATCCGCCGAGGTCTCGAGCAGGCAGGCCAACGACGACGACATCGACTACGCGCCGACGGCGGTCACCGGCTGGGGCATCGGGTTCGACATCGACAAGCCCGGCAACGCAGGGCAACAGCTGACGATCAACCTCGACGCCAGGTTGCTTGCCAAGCTGCTCACCGAGTCCTATCCGGGCTCGGTCGCCGTCGAGCAGGCTCACCCCGGCTTCTCACACAACCCGCTTTCGCTCAATCTTGATCCGGAGTTCGAGAAGCTCAACCCCGGTCTCGACACCGCGCACTGGAGCGAGAACGCCGCGGCGCTGATGAACCTGTCCACGAGCTCGGGTGTCATCACGCAGCTGACGTCCTACATCGCCGCCGACCCGAGTGCGATGGCGTTCCTGCACGGCCAGCCCGACCACTGGGGCATGAGGGTCAATCCGTTCTACAAGAACGTCAAGCTGCCGGTGAGCACGTGGCCGCTGCTCGACACCTGGGTCGACAAGACGACCAACAATCCCTGCCTCCAGGCCGCGCCGACGGCGTACATGCCGCTGATCGCCAGCCCCGTGAGCAGCCTGCGACTGGTCGCGACCGCGTTGCTCTACAGCTGGCCGTTGGTGACGACCGGCTGCACCGGGAATGGCACGACGACCTCGCCGTTCCAGCTCTCGAGGGCGGCACCAGAGGGGCTGGGCAACCGCTTCATCCTCGGTCTGATCACGCTTGGCGATGCCAAGCGCTATGACCTCACCGTCGCGAATCTCCAAGCATCGCCAGGTCATTACGTTGCCGCCGATGACGCCGGGCTGAGCGCCGCGGTGAAGCTGGCCAAGCCGGGTCCGAAGCTGAAGCCGTTCGAGCTGTCACAAAAGGCCATTCGCAAGAGCAAGACCGCGTACCCCGGGACGTCGATCGTCTACACCGCAGCGAAGACCTCGGGTCTGCCCAAGGCGACAGCGGCGGACGTGGCGCAGTTCATCAAGGTCTCCTCGACCGAGGGACAGGTGGCGGGTCGTGGCAACGGCGAGCTGCCCGACGGCTACCTGCCGATCACCAAGTCGGGTCCCACCAGGCGGCTCTTCGCGCAATCGCAGAAGGCCGCGGCGGCGATCGCTGCTCAAAAGGCGTCTCCACAGCAGGCGTCGCCAGGGTCGTCGGCGGGGGCACCGCCGTCGTCGTCGACCGGACCCGACATTCCACTGCCGAGTGCAGGTACGACCACCCCGCCGGTGCCGTCTCCGGAGATCGCTCCAACTGATGGATCCTCGCCGACCCAGTCAGGGACCGTCACCGCGGCGCTGAGCTCGCCCGTTGGCGGATCGCTGCTGCCGGTCCTGCTCCTGCTGGGCATCGCGGCGGGCGCGGTGACCGGAGGCAGTCGGTACTGGCTGCGGAAGCAGGGCCTGAAATGAGCCTCGCAACCCTCGCGAGGAGGGGGAGCCACGGCGCAACGTCTCCCGAGCGGACCGACTCCGACGTGCCCGCGAAGCCCAGCAAGGCTGCAACGCCCAGGCAGGATGCACCGCCCGGCGGTCTCGCCGAGCGGCTGTCGCTCGCGTCCTCAGCGTGTGCAGTTCTGGCGTTGGTGTGTGGCTGGATGCTGTTGCAGCTGCTCGTCCTTGGCGGGCTTTCGCACACGCGCGACCAGACGCTGCTCTATTCGAAGTTTCGCTCCGAGCTGGCGCAGGCCACCGCTCCGACCGGCGAGCTCGACTACAACGGGAATCCCGTGCAGCCCGGTGCGCCGGTCGCCCTCTTGACCATCCCGGCGATCGGCCTTCAGCAGGTCGTGGTCGACGGCACCGCGTCGGGTGACCTGACGGCGGGCCCCGGTCATCTTCGTGACACCCCACTGCCGGGCCAGGCGGGCTGGTCGTGGGTGTTCGGCCGCGGCAGCATCGACGGCGCCCCGTTCCACAAGATCGCCGATCTCGCCAAGGGCGACACCGCGTCGGTGCGCACTGGTCAGGGGCTCGTCGACTACACCGTCGTCGACGTACGGCGGGCCGGCGATCCGGTTCCTGCGCTTCCCGCGGGCTCGGGCGGCGGTCTGCTGACGCTGGTCACAGCCGACAGCCGCGGCTTCCTGTCCGCGCTGCGGGCCTCGGCTCCGGTCTACGTCGACCTGACGACCGACAAGGCGTTGACCGACGGCCCGGTTGCCGGCGCGGTGCCGTCTTCTGAGCTGGTGATGGCCCGCGACACGAGCGGATTGCCGATCCTGACCCTGCTGCTCGCGTTGCTCACGGGGCTCGTCCTCGCGATCACCGCGGCACGACGTCATTTCCGGGCGGCGCTGGTGTGGCTGGTGTCCACGCCCGTCGTGATCGCCCTCGCCTGGGCGGCGACCGATCAGGTCACCCGCCTCCTACCGAACTTGATGTGAACCCACATCGAGCACATAAGAAGATACGAATCAGGGAGCAACTGATGTCCGTTCGCAAGAACAGTGTCAAGCTGGGCGTGGCCGCCGTGGCCGCGTTTGGGTTGGCCTTAACCGCGGCGGCGCCGGCAGGCGCGGTCGATGGTGGCCCGTCGACCACGCCGAAACTCGGCACCGACATCATCGGCGCCGGCTCCGATACCACGCAGTACCTGCTTGACCAGCTGGCCACTGACTACGACGCCACCGTCACGACCGGCCCGAAGCTGATCAACTACGACGCCTGCGTCGGCGACACCAACTCCGCGACTGCGACCGGCCTGGGCTCCAACCCTGACGGCTCCGGCTTCCCGTGTGGTGGCGACAACACCGGCACCAAGGTGGGCGTGGCTCGCCCGGCGACCGTCATCGACCCGGCGGCGGCAGCCACTGCGGTCATGCCGAACAGCTCAGGGTCCGGTCGTACCCTGCTGCAGACCCCGACTGACCCGCTGTTCAACGACGTCGCCTTCGCGCGCTCGTCCGGCCCCCTCAACACCACGAACCTCGCAGGCGGTCTGATCGGGCTGCCGTTCGCGGTCGACAAGATCGTCACGGCCACCAACCCCACCGGTCCGGCGCCCGCAGCTTTGACGGGTCTGCAGGTGCTGCGGATCTACAACGGCACCTACACCAACTGGGACCAGGTCGGCGGCAAGGAAGCTGCGATCCACCCGTACCTCCCCAAGGCGGGTTCGGGCACGCTCAACGCCTCTGAGGCATTCCTG
>DATAUF010000037.1:0-3029 GCA_036268405.1 Mycobacteriales bacterium | reverse complement strand
GCCGGTTGCGACAAGTCGCTGCCCGGCATGCTCATGGCCGCCGCGAGACTCGACCTCGCTTCGGTGTTCCTCTACGCCGGTACGTCGCTGCCCGGCCGGCTCGACGGCGAGGACCTCACGATCATCGACGCCTTCGAGGGTGTCGGTGCGTGCGCGCTCGGACGCATCACCCGTGACCGGCTCGATGAGATCGAGCGGAACGTGTGTCCCGGTGAAGGTGCGTGTGCCGGCATGTACACGGCGAACACCATGGCGAGCGCATTCGAGGCGATCGGGATGTCGGTGCCCGGCAGCGCGGCACCCCCCGCGATCGACCGGCGCCGCGACGAGGCGGCGGTCCGCTCGGGTGAGGCAGTCGTGGGGATGCTCCGGGCCGGCATCACCGCACGGTCGATCCTCACGAAGGAGGCATTCGAGAACGCGATCACCGTGGTGATGGCGCTCGGTGGCTCGACGAACGCTGTGCTCCACCTCCTGGCGATCGCGCACGAGGCAAGAATCGAGCTCTCACTCGATGACTTCAACCGGATCGGCGACAAGACGCCGCTGCTCGCGGACGTGAAGCCGTTCGGGCGCCACGTGATGTCCGATGTCGACCGGGTCGGTGGCATCCCGGTTGTGATGAAGGCGCTGCTTGATGCGGGCATGTTGCACGGCGACTGCCTGACCGTGACGGGCAAGACCATCGCGGAGAACCTTGCCGACCTGGCGCCGGGGGAGCTCGACGGTGACGTGATTCGGGCGTTGTCCAACCCGCTGCACGCGACCGGCGGCATGTCGATCGTGCGCGGTTCGCTCGCTCCCGAGGGCGCGGTCGTGAAGACCTCCGGCTTCGACGCCCAGGTGATCGAGGGAACGGCGCGGGTCTTCGATACCGAGAAGCCTGCGATGGATGCGGTGACCAACGGCGAGCTCAAGGCCGGCGACGTGGTGGTCATCCGCTACGAAGGTCCGCGCGGTGGTCCCGGGATGCGCGAGATGCTCGCTGTCACCGGCGCGATCAAGGGCGCAGGGCTTGGCAAGGACGTGCTGCTGCTGACCGACGGCCGCTTCTCCGGCGGCACGACGGGCCTCTGCATCGGCCACGTCGCGCCCGAGGCGACCGACGGCGGGCCGATCGCGTTCGTCCGCGACGGCGACACGATCCGCCTCGACGTCGCGGCCCGCACCCTCGACCTGTTGGTCGATGAAGCGGAGCTCGAGCGCCGCAAGGTGGGTTGGAAGCCGCCGCCGCCGCGTTACCCGACCGGAGTGCTCGGCAAGTACGCGAAGCTGGTCGGCTCGGCAGCACAAGGCGCCGTCTGCGGCTGACGCGATGTCACAAGCAACGGCGCCGGGGCTGGCGGGTTAGCCGCTTCGACCTCTATCGGGTCCCCTCTGTGTCAAGACGCGCGTTTGCGCGCTTCGATAACGTGCGGTTTGGCGGGTCCGGGTTGTGACTGATCCGAAGTGCTGACTGTGGGGATTGGGTCAGCCGCGCTGGATTGCAGAGTCGCCCCCGAGTGTCCTCCCGGGCTCGCTTTCACTGCTTCGAGGTCGGCGACGAGGTGGCGGTAGAGCACGTCGGAGAGCCGTCGTTTGAGACAGCGCATCGCTTCCATCGGGGTCTTGCCGGCGGCTCGCTTGCGCCGGTAGTAGTCCTGACCTTCACCGGGGTAGCGGATCTGGCAGATCGCAACGATGTGTAGGACATGGTTGAGTCGTCGGTTCCCGCCGCGGTTGAGCCGGTGGCGGTTGTTGTCTCCGGATGAGGCGTCGATCGGTGCGGTGCCGGTCTAGCTGGCGAAGTGATGCTTGGACGGGAACCGGCGCACGTCACCGACTTCGGCGACGACCTTCGCCGCGAGCAGCACCCCGACGCCGGGAATCTCGAGCAGGCTGGTCGGGTGCTCGGCGAGCACCGCGGCGATCCGCGCCTTCATGTCTTTGAGGCGCGCGTCGATCGCGACGAGCTCGATGAGGTGTTCGGTCGCGATCAGCTTGCGGGCCTTGCCGACCTCGTCCCGCGGCCGGATGGTGGCGAGCAGCGCCTTGGCATTGTGCCTGCTCAGTCCGGGCTTCGCGCCGCCAGGAATAAGCTGGGCCAACAGATCGTGCAGCCGGTTCACCGTCGCGATCCGCGCCTCGACCAACTCCTGACGGCGGTCAGTGAGCAGCCGCAGCACGGTGGTGGTGTCATCGGCTGCGACCACGTGCAGGTCCTTCGCGCGCAGCCCGGCGACCGCGACCGCGTAGGCGTCAGCGTTGTCGGTCTTGCGGCCGCTGCCACCACCGAGGGCCCGGATCCGGGTCGCGAGCTTCGGTGGAACATTCACCACCGGTTCACCCTCAGCGACCAGGCGCTGGGCTAACCCGAGCCCGACACCTTGCGCGCCCTCGACCGCCCTCGACCGCCCACGTCCGGTCGCGATAGCGACGCGCTGCCGCCTTCAATGCTGATAACCAGCCCGATCGTTAGTGAACCGGTGCTGGGCGAGCACGGTCTCGCCGCCGTCGATCACCACCATCGTGTTACTCAACTTGTGGGGATCAACCCCGATCATCACTGCACCCACTAGTGCCTCCGTCGTCGAGTCGGACGACGGGAAGGGCATGCCTACCTTGAGCGCCGCAGACCCCGCTTGAGCCACTTCCCGTCCAAAGACGGCGACCCGCGGGCGCACCCCGTTAGAGAGCCACACGACACCTCGTGGGCAGGCACTTAGAGAACCCGCCAGCCACCTGACTCCAAGCCTGGCCCGGCCGGAGCTGACGCGATTCAACAGGTAGGCACTTATCGCGTGCTTGCTGGGTGCGCTCAACCTGACCTGCGTCTCACTTACCGTGGATAGATGCGATTACCAGCAGACCGGCGCGGCGGGCTAACGCCGTGGCGTGCGTTTCAGCTAGTCGCCTACAGAGTTGCAGTCGCCACAATCTTTTCGGTTCTGTGCGCGTCCACCTGGCTGAGTTGGTGGACGATCATCTTCCTGCCCGTGGCCGTCCTTGCCATCTGCATCTGTGCGGCGTTCGTGATCGGCATCGCAATG
>DATAUF010000036.1:0-4461 GCA_036268405.1 Mycobacteriales bacterium | reverse complement strand
CCGTCCGAGGACAGCAGGCTGCTGAGATTCGCCGCGGTGTCGCCCGGATAGAACGGGGCGGCTTGCACCGAGGCCTGCGGCCCGCTGGACACCAGGGTGCGGGCGAAGCTGACGTCGTCCTCGACGAGGTTGCCGCTCAGTGGCAATGGCCCGGGAACGATGTTGAACGCCACCTGGGCGCCGACCGCTTCGGCGCTCGCGGTCGAGCCAGCGAGTGCCGTCCCGCCGGCGTCGTTGGCGCACAAGCGGTGACTCGCCGCAGGCTGACTCGGGCTGGCGTGGACCGACGCGGGCAGAACGAACGCGGCCGTCGCGGCAGCACCCACGCCGACCGCGGCGATGAGCCGAGCTCTCCCGAACCGCCTGTGCTCGGACATCCTCACCTCTGCCTCACGTTCCCAGATAGGTCGACACGAGCCCGCCGGATCGCACGTCACTCGATTCGCCGACGTCGCTGACGACACCCTTCTCCAGGACGTAGACGTAGTCGGCAAGATCGAGCGCGGCTTCGACGTACTGCTCGACGAGGAGAAGGCTCGTGCCGGCGTACGCCTGCTCACGAAGCGCGTCGAAGAGCTGGTTGACGACGATCGGTGCGAGACCCATCGAGATCTCATCGACCATCAGCAGCCGCGGCTTCGATGACAGCGCCCTCGCCAGAGCAAGCATCTGCTGCTGGCCGCCCGACAGCGCCCCCGCCACCACTTCAAGTCGTTCGGCGAGCGCGGGGAAAGCCGATACGCCGGCCTCGATCGGGTCGACGCCGCCACTCACAGCGCGCCGGGAGAGCTCGAGGTTCTCGCGCACGGTCAGGCTGGGGAAGATCCCACGACCTTCGGGGACATGCACCACGCCTCGTCGCGCGATCGCATGGGGAGGGCATCCGTCCACCCGGACATCGCCGACTTTGATCCGTCCGGACTCAAGCGGGATCAGTCCCGACACCGCGCGCAGGAGGGTGGTCTTGCCCGCTCCGTTAGCGCCGAGCAGCGCCACCACCGATCCGGTAGGCACGCACAAAGTGACACCGGACAACGCCCGGATGCCGCCATAGGCGACGCACACGTCCTCGAGCTGCAGCGCCAGCTCTGAGGCCGCGAGGTCAGGCGACATCTGCGTCTCCCAGATACGCCGCCTGCACGATCGGGTTGGCGCGGATCTGCTCCGGAGTTCCGTTCGCGATCCCCTTGCCGAAGTCGAGCACTGTGATCACGTCGCAGACCCGCATGACGAGTGGCATGTCGTGTTCGACCAGCAGGATGGCGAGCCTGTCCGCGCCGCCGTCGTGGGTAAGCCGCTCGAGGATCTCGCAGAGCCGCTCGGTTTCAGCCGCGTCGAGCCCTGAGCCGGGTTCATCGAGCAGGAGCACACGGGGGTCGGTGCACAACGCGCGGCCGAGCTCGACGAGCCGTCCCTGCCCGGTCGGCAGCTGGCCTGCCAGCCGCTCCGCCAAAGGCCCCAAACCGAGCATCTCGCTGACGTCGGCCACGCGTCGCCGGCACTCATGCTTGCCTCTGCCGAGCCCACCGCCGCGATGTCCGGTCTCCCACGCCGCGAGCAGGTTCTGCTCGACAGTCATCCGGCTGAACAGCTCGAGGCGCTGGAAGGTCCTTGCGATGCCGGCCCGGGCACGCCGGTGCGGCGCCCAGCCCGTGATCTCCGTACCATCGAGCACGACCTGGCCCTGGGCTGGCGCCACGAGGCCGGTGAGCACGTTGAACATCGTGGTCTTGCCTGCGCCATTGGGTCCGATCAATCCGGTGATCCGATCCGGCTGCACCTGCAGATCGACGGTGTCGAGAGCCTGCAGACCGCCAAAGCGAACGGAGATGCCCGAAGCGCCCAGCAAAGGGCCCTGCTCACCCATCGCTGCGCACCAGGACTCCGTCGGTCACCCGTGAACCGATCGTGCGACGCACCTGTGAAGACCGCGGCCGAAATAGTGCCCCAACCTGTCCGCCGCGGCGACCAGTGACGAGAGCCACCAGCCCGTCCGGGGAACGGCCCAGCACGACCACACCGACGGCAATCGTCAACGGGATGTAGTTGTGCACGGACGCGGGAACGCCGGGCAGGTGTTCGAACATGTAGAGGGCACCCGCGACCACGGCGCCTGCGATCAGTGCACGGCCGCTGAGGACCACCAGCAGTAACAGTTGCAAGGAGATTCCGAAGCTGAAGTTCGCCGGCGTGATGACTTGTTGGAAGCTGCCGAGCAGCGCGCCGCCGAGTGCGGCGACCGCGCCGCACACGACAAAGACCGCGAGCTTGGTGATGGCGAGGTTCGCTCCAAGCGTCGAGGCGGCGACGGGTGAGTCCCGAAGGATCTGGAGCTGGCGGCCGATCGGTCCGCGATGGACGACGAGCGCGACTGAGCACGCGAGGCCTAACACCACTATCGACAGCTCGTAGAACCGCTCTGGACTGGCAAGTGAAAGACCGAAGAGCTCGGGGCGTGACGCGGTCAGGCCCGTAACGCCGCCGGTCACGTCGTTGCGGACGAAGACCAGGTTGTCCATCAGCAACGCGAACGCCATCGTCGCAAGTGCCAAGTAGAGCCCGGATAGACGCAGCGAAGGCAAGCCGACGAGCAGGCTCAGCGGAATGGAGATCAGTACGCCGACCAGCGCGGCCACGAGGAAATGATGTCCGTGGCTGCCGGCGAGATGACCGACTGTGAAGGCGCCGATCCCGGCGAAGCTGAACTGTGCGAGCGAGATCTGCCCGGCCCAACCGGTGAGCACGACGACGGTGAGCGCGATCACGCCAAAGATGGCACCGCCGGCGAGGTAGCCGAGCCATGGTCCGTGCACGATGACCGGGACCAGCACGGCGGCGACGAACGTGAGCACGCCCACCGTGAGCTTGCGGTCAACCGAAGATACGTCCGCGTTGCCAGCCCTCGATGCAACGGGTCGACGGAGCGCGGCCGTCATCGGTCTGACGCGGGACCCCACCTCCTGCAGCCGACCTCCCAAGACGATGAGAAGGACGAACAGCGCGAGGTACGGCAACGCGCCTTCGATGTTTCCCACGGTCCCGGTGCTGCTCCATTTCGACAGCAGGCTCTGGCTCATGCCCAGCACGAGTGCTCCGAGGTAGGCCAGCGGAAGGCTCGTCAGCCTGCCGAGCACTGCCGGGGCAAAGGCGAAGATGACCACCAATGTGAGGTTGTTGATGTCGAGCCCTTGCGTGGGGCTGAGCAGGATTCCGACCAGTGCGCCGAACATCGATGACAGGACCCAGGAGGCCCGGTAGATGTTGGTGACGTTGATGCCCAGCAAGCCGCCGAGGTCTCGGTTGTCCACGACGGCACGTGTGGATGTGCCGAAGGACGTGTGCCGCAGTAGCCACCACAGCAAGCCGCCGACCGCGAGAGAGACGAGCAGCGTGCCGACCTGGTCGTACCCCACGTGTAGTCCATCGCCGACCGTGAACGTCGAGGTCGGAAACACCGGCTGGGCGCCCTGGTCCGTCCCGCCGTAGAGCAACACCGCAGCGGCCTGCAGCACTGCGAGCAGCGCGAGCGACACGACGATCGGCATCTCCGCTGACTGGCCGGCCAGTGGTCGGAAGATGCGTTCGAAGATCAGTCCGATGACCGCTGCGGTGAGCAGCACAAGCGGCATCGCGAACCACGCCGTGATGCCCCATACGTCGTGGAACTTCCAGTAGGTGAACGCACAGAACATGGCGACGGCGCCGTACCCGAAGTTGAAGACACCGGTCGTCTTGTAGGTGAGGACGACGCCCATTGCGGCTAGCCCGTAGATGCTGCCGCTGAAGATGCCGATGACGATGAACGGCCAGTAGGCGCTCACCTGCTGGACCGGCTAGCTGTCAGCGGCCGCATCTCAGCTGACTCGAATCGCCTTGTTCTGGCAGAACAGCCCCGAGGAGGGCGCACGCCGCGCGAAGCCGTTGCCCTTGACGAATACGTCAACCGAACAGGGAGGGAAGGAGTGTGAGACAGGTCGGTATGGGCCGAGTGCGCCGCCGCCGTTCCATGTCAATGACTCGAAGGTCCGCACGACTCCGGCGCGGGTGGGTGAGTGGCCCTGCTGCAGCAGGGCGTGGATAAGCATCTGGCCCGCCTGCCACGCCAGGAAGCCGAAGGCACTGGGCTGTTTGCCTGGCTCGTACGTCGCGAGCTGTTGCTGGTACAGAACGACGGCGGGTTGGTTCTCTTCGAGCGGGATGAAGTTGAGCGTCATCGTCAAGCCTTGTGCCGCGGACTCGCCGGCGTCGGCGATCTGTTCCGGGGTGTAACCCTCGAGAGTCGTGCCCAGGTAGGGCAGGTGGACCTGCTGCTGCTGCAATGCCTTGAGCAGCTTCCCTGTGCCGGTGATGTCAAGCACCGTGAATGCGCCATTGCAGTGATCGTGCTGCATCTGCACGACATCCGGAGTTAGTGACGCCGACGCCGGGGAGATGGCGTAGTCGGTGTAGCAGATCGTCCCG
>DATAUF010000035.1:0-9015 GCA_036268405.1 Mycobacteriales bacterium | reverse complement strand
GCTTTCGATGGTGCCGGCGATGAAGTTGGCGACCGCGTCGCGGGCCTCGTCATCGCTGTACTGCACCGGCGGGGACTTCATGAAGTACGACGACGCAGACAGGATCGGGCCACCGATGCCGCGGTCCTTGGCGATCTTCGCGGCGCGCACTGCGTCGATGATGACGCCGGCGGAGTTCGGCGAGTCGTGGACCTCGAGCTTGTACTCGAGGTTCAGCGGCGTATCACCGAACGAGCGGCCTTCGAGCCGGACGTAGGCCCACTTGCGGTCCTCGAGCCACGGCACGTGGTCCGACGGGCCGATGTGCACATCCGCGTTGCGCATCTCGTGGGGGATCTGTGAGGTGACCGACTGGGTCTTGGAGATCTTCTTGGACTGCAGGCGCTTGCGCTCCAGCATGTTCTTGAAGTCCATGTTCCCGCCGAAGTTCAGCTGGTAGGTCCGCAGCAACTCGACGCCGCGGTCCTCGAACAGCTTGGCGAGCACGCGGTGGGTGATCGTCGCGCCGACCTGGCTCTTGATGTCGTCACCGATGATCGGCACGCCCGCGTCGGTGAACTTCTGCGCCCACGTCGGGTCGCTGGCGATGAAGACCGGCAGCGCGTTGACGAAGGCGACCTTGGCGTCGATCGCGCACTGCGCGTAGAAGCGGTCCGCCTCCTCGCTGCCGACCGGCAGGTAGGACACCATGACGTCGACCTTCGCGTCCTTGAGGATCTGGACGACATCGGCCGGCTCCTCGTCGGACTCCTCGACCGTGTCGAGGTAGTACTCGCCGAGACCGTCGTACGTCGGGCCGCGCTGGACGATCACGCCGCTCGGCGGGACGTCGGTGATGTGGATCGTGTTGTTCTCGCTGGCGACGATCGCCTCGGACAGGTCGCGACCGACCTTCTTGCCGTCGACGTCGAACGCCGCGACGAACTCCACGTCACGGACGTGGTAGCCGCCGAAGTCGACGTGCATGAGACCCGGAACTCGCGCCTCGGGGTCGGCGTTCTTGTAGTACTCGACGCCCTGCACGAGCGAGGAGGCGCAGTTGCCTACGCCGACGATGGCGACTCTGATGGAACCCATCTTGAGCGGTCTCCTTGGGTCTTGGTTAGCGCAGTGGTGGCGGTTGTTACTTCGCGACGATCGGGGTGTTGGTACGACGGGCACGGGCGGGGCGGGCAGCGACGCCCGCGCGCTCGGTGGCGATCAGCTCGTTGAGCCAGCGGACCTCGCGCTCGACCGACTCGAGGCCGTGGCGCTGAAGCTCGAGGGTGTAGCGGTCGATCCGGCCGCGAGTGGTGCTCATCGAGGACGTCGCACTCTCCTGTCGCTCTTCGAGCCGGCTGCGGCGCCCCTCGAGGATGCGCAGCCGGGTCTCGGCGTCGGTCTGCGCGAAGAATGCAAACCGGACGCCGAAGCTCTCGTCGTCCCACGCCGACGGTCCGCCCTCGGCGAGCTGCTCTCCGAGCCGCTCCTTGCCCTCAGCGGTGAGCTTGTAGGTCGTCTTCTTGCGACGGCCCTGCACCTCGTTGGCAGACTCGTCCGTGGCGATGTATCCGGCGGACTGCAGCGCGTTGAGGCAGGGGTAGAGCGAGCCGTAGAACGTGGCCCTCAGCGGTCCGAGCAAGCCTTTGAGGCGCTTGTTCAGCTCGTAGCCGTGCATCGGAGACTCGTTGAGCAGACCGAGCACGGCGAGCTCCAGCACGCCGGACTTTCTGCTCACGCGATGCACTCCTGTGTTTAACTCGATCGATGTGCCTGATGTATCGAATGGATACATCGAGCAGAGTAAGGCACAGGCAACCGGAAGGCAAACACGAGACGTCCGTGTTGTGTCGTGTCGCGCCAAGGGGCGCGTCAGTCTCGCGGCGTACCCTGACGCGCGTGCTGCGCTCCCCCGCCGTGGTCGAGGTGCCGGGAGCCCGCTATGTCATCGACTACGCCCTCGCCCGGCGCGCCGTGCTGACGGGGCTGGCCAGCGGACGAGTCCGACGGCGGGACGCCTGCGATGCGCAGATCTACCTGCGGCGTGCCGCCCGCTACCACGGCGAGCCCACGGACGAGCCGTGCCCGGTGTGCAAGGACGAGGCGCTCGTGCATGTCACCTACGCCTACGGCGAGTGCTTCAACAACGACACCAACGGCCGCGCCTGGGCCAGCCGCGATCTGCCGGACCTGGCAGCTCGGCTGCCGGAGTTCACTGTGTTCGTTGTTGAGGTATGCCTCGGTTGTGGCTGGAACCATCTCGTGACGTCCGCGGTGCTGGGTACGGGTGAGCCGGCGGCACGGCGCCGTCGCACGGGCTCGAGAGGCTGAGTGTCGCGCGGGTGAGCCACGCTCGACCAGCCGCTCCGGTACGCCGGCGCGGGTTCGCCGGCTTCGCCCCGCGGCCGAAGCAGGTGCTTTGGGGAGCGCTCGCGGCGTTCCTGCTGTTCGCCGTACTAGCGGTGGTCGCCTACGCGCGCACCACCATCCCGAACCCGAGTGCACTCGCTGCGCAACAGACAACGACGCTGTATTACAGCGACGGCAAGACCCCACTTGCGCAGATCGGTGACACCAATCGCACCGACGTGCCGCTCACGCAGGTGCCGCTCACCGTGCAGCACGCGGTCCTCGCGGCGGAGGACCGCCACTTCTACTCCGAGCCGGGTGTCTCGCCGACGGGAATCATGCGCGCCCTGCTCGTCGATCTCAAGGGTGGCGACATCAGCCAGGGCGGCTCGACGATCACCCAGCAGTACGTGAAGAACGCCTACCTCAGCCCGCATCGCACGCTGACCCGCAAGCTCAAAGAGATCCTGATCGCGACCAAGCTGGCGCAGTCCCGCTCGAAGTCGACGATCCTCGACGACTACCTCAACACGATCTACTTCGGCCGCGGTGCCTACGGCATCGAGGCCGCGTCGAAGGCGTACTTCAACATCGATGTCTCGCAGCTCAGCATCTCGCAGGGCGCGCTGCTCGCCGCCGTGGTCCGCGGGCCGAGCCTCTACGACCCGATCCTCAAGGCGAACCGGCCGGCCGCCATGTCGCGTTGGCAGTACGTGATCAACGGCATGGTCAGCCAAGGCTGGCTTTCGCAGGCGAAGGCCGACCGGCTCCGGTTCCCCCGCCACGCCGACAACTCGAAGTACGGGGCAACGAGCACCGCCTGCTCGGGCGAGACCTGCTTTATCCGCGACGCCGTCGAGTACGAGCTGCGCACCAAGGACGGCATCTCCCAGTCGCAGCTCGATCTCGGTGGCTACAAGATCGTGACGACGATCAAGGTTGCCGCAGAAAAGGGCTTGATCGCAGCCGAGCACGCGATCGTCCCCAAGAACCGCAAGGGCACGCCCGAGAGTGGCGCCGCGTCGGTGGTGCCGGGTGATGGAGCGATCGCCGCGCTCTACGGCGGCCACGGCTACTGCACGGACACCAAGGACAACCCCGACGCCTGCATCGACCTGTCGGGCGCGACCGACCAGTGGGCCCGGCCACCGGGCTCGTCGTTCAAGGCCTTCACACTGATCGCGGCGTTGAAGAAGGGCATCGCGCTGACCAGCAGGTTCGACGGCCCCCCATCGGTCGAGGTCGACGGCACGGACATCCATAACTCCTCGCCGGGCGAGGCCTGCTACGGCTGCTCGTTGGTCAATGCGTTCGCGCAGTCGATCAACACGATCTTCGTGCCGCTCGCCAAGCAGGTCGGTCCCGACAAGGTCGTTGCTGCGGCCTACGCCGCAGGCATCCCCGAGTCGCGCAACCTGTCGGCGGTCCCTGACATCGCGCTCGGCCCGGACCAGGTCTCTCCGCTGGACCTCGCGGATGCCTACGCGACGATCGCGGCGCAGGGCGTCTACGCGCAGCCATACCTTGTGAAGTCCGTGATGACCGCGGACGGCCAGCGGGTCTACCACGCGACTCCGCACACCTCCCGAGCATTTCCCGCTGACGTGATGGCAGACGCGACCTACGCGATGACGAAGGTGCTTCAGCCCGGTGGCACGGCGTACGGTCGCGGGCTGTCCGGACGGCCGTCCGCGGGCAAGACGGGCACGACCGACAACAACACCAATGCTTGGTTCACCGGCTTCACGCCGCAGCTGTGTACGTCGGTCTGGATCGGCAACGTCGACCGGGAGAAGACCGTGTCGGCCGGCGGCGTCGGTGAGGTGTTCGGCGGGACGTTGCCCGCGGAGGTGTGGCAGCAGATGATGAACGCCGCGCTGGTCAATGATCCGGTCGTGCCGTTCCCCGCCGCGGTCGGTGTCGGGACTCCCGAGGCGTCGTCAACCGCGACCGCATCGCCGACGATCACGCCGTCGACGACCGTCTCGCCGAGTCTGACGCCATCGATAACGCCCACGATCATCCCGACCATCACGCCCACGCTTACTCCGCCGCCCACCCCCACGGAGTCGGCGACGGAAGCCGGCCCGCTCGGCGGACAGGCGGAAGATCCGGCGCGCAAACCGGATCGGCACCCGCGGCCTCACTAGGCGGTACGAAAGACTGCCTCGCGTGCCGACTCCCCCGACCCGTGAGGACCCGTTCGTCGCGGGCGCGAGCGAGGCCATCGGTGGACCCTTCGGGCGTCACGCGAGCAACCGGCGCTGGTCGTGGTGGACGCCGCTTCGCGTGGCGCTCGGCGTCACGGTCCTGGTCTGCGTGTTCGGCTACCTGCAGAAGTCGCCATGCCTGACGCACTCCTACTCGGACGAGTACCAGTACACGCGCCTGTGTTACACCGACACGTACGTGCTCTATACGGTCGAGGGCCTCAATGCGCACACCGATGCGGCGGGCAAGGTCGTCGGGTCGGTAGGGGTTCCGTACCGAGACCATCCGGTGGAGTACCCGCCGGTCATCGGCGGGCTGATGTGGGCGGCAGCCGAGGTCACCTCGGTGCTCCACGGTGGCGGCGCGGACGCGAGCGGCGTTCACGCGACGACGTTCTTCGATGTCACGGCGCTCGGGCTTGCGGCGCTGGCGCTGGTCTCGACGTGGAGCGTCGCGCAGCTCGTCGGCAAGAAGCGCGCATGGGACGCGGTGATGGTGGCGGCGTCACCTGTGCTGTTCATGCACGCGTTCACCAACTGGGACCTCGCGGCCGTGGCGCTCACCGGCATCGGGTTGTGGTTGTGGAGTCGCGGCTCGCCAGCCTGGGCTGGCGTTGCCTTGGGCCTGGGCGTCGCGGCCAAGCTCTACCCGGCGTTGGTCCTGCTGGCGCTCCTGATGCTCTGTGCTCGGGAACGCAACTGGCGTGCCGCCGCCACGGTCACCGGAACGGCCGCCCTGGCGCTGGTTGCCATGTACGTGCCGGCGATCCTGATCAGCAGCGGTCATGCGTTTCCCTTCCCGAGTGCGTCCTGCACGACCGGGCCCATGGTCGTCGGGTGGAAGTTCTTCACGTCGTTGTCCAAGCAGCGCGGAGTCGACTGGGGCAGCCTCTGGTTGGTCGTCCAGCACCTTGCGCAGGGTCTCGAGTCGCATGTCTCGAGCGGCTCCGTCATGCACTCGGCGCTCGACAGCACGGGCAAGGCGATCACCGGACCGACAGGTACCGGCAGCTGCTCGAAGGACCCAACGGCGCTCAACCGGATCTCCGAGACCTCGGTGGCACTGGTCATCGTGGGTGTGGGAGCGCTGGTCGCGTGGGCTCGTCAGCGGCCCCGTGTGGGGCAGGTCGCGTTCCTGCTGGTGGCGGGCTTCGTGATGCTCAACAAGGTCGACTCACCGCAGTACGCGCTGTGGCTGGTGCCGCTGGCGGTGCTCGCTCGGCCGCGGTGGACGTCGATCCTGGTGTGGCAGGTGACCGAGGTCATGCTCGGTGCCGCGAACCTCTACACCCTGATCGCGCTCGATCATTCCGACCAGGGCCTGCCGATGGACACGTACCTGATCTTCGTCGTCATCCGTGACCTGGTGCTGGTCGGACTCATGGCCCTGGTGGTCAGAGAGGTGCTCCATCCGCGGCTCGATGTGGTCCGCCGCGACGGCGTCGATGACCCGGCCGGGGGCGTGCTGCTCGAACGTCCGATTGGCGTAGATGGCGCGCCCTGACGCAGGTCGGTTCGATCTCCGCCGATGGGGTGCACTCGAGCGCGAGGCGCTGTCGACCTGGCTGCTGACCCGGGTTGCGGTGATGACGGCGGCGCTCGCCGGGTTGTGGATGTTGAGCGACACCGACGCCGGCAACGTCCCGTCGTTCCTCAGCTGGTGGGACCGCTGGGACACGACCCTGTTCCTGGACGTCGCGAAGTACGGCTACGGCGGCTACCACGCACACACCCACGACGTGCATCTCGAGGCGTTCTTCCCGGGCGAGCCGCTGGCGATGCGGCTCGGGCATCTGCTGACGGGCAGCTGGGTGGTCGGCGCGCTGGCCGTCTCGGCGATCGCCGGCGCGGTCGCAATGGTGGCGATGGCGCGGCTCGGGGCCCTCGAGGGCGGTCGGCTGGCCGGATCACGCGCGGTGCTCTACCTGACGCTGTCGCCGTACGCAGTCTTCCTGGCGGCGGGCTACTCCGAGTCGTTGTTCCTCGCGTTTGCGCTTCCCTCCTGGCTGGCGGCGCGCCGGGGCCGCTGGCTCACCGCCGGCCTGCTCGCCGGATGCGCCTCCTTCGTGCGCATCGACGGGCTGTTTCTCGGTGTCGCGCTCTGCGTGCAGTGGTTGGTGACGAGCGATCGCCGGCTCAGCTGGCGTCTCCTGGGATTGCTCGCGCCACCCTTGGCAACGTTCGACTACTTCGCGTATCTGCACCACGTCACCGGCGACTGGCTCGCGTGGGACCACGCGCAACAGCAGGGCTGGGGCAGGACGCTGACCTGGCCGTGGGACTCGTTTCACACTTCCTGGGTGGCCGCCTTCTCGCCGGCTCAGGGGACGGCATACGAGTGGTCGTTCCGCGCCGAGGTGGCCGCCGTCCTGCTCGGGGTGGCGCTGACGGTGGTCTTGCTGCTGATACGGAGGTTCGGCGAGGCGACGTACGTCGGCCTGCAGGTGGCGGCGCTGGGGTGCTCCTCCTACTACCTGTCGGTGTCGCGCTCGACGCTGCTGTGGTTTCCGTTGTGGTTGCTGCTCGCGCGCTGGTCGCTTTCTCGGCGATGGCTGCACCTCGGTTACCTCGCGGTCGCGCCGGCGCTGATGCTCGTCGGGGTGGTCACCTTCACGTCGGGTCGGTGGGTCGGCTGACGTCCAAGCAATGCTCCTTTACCTGGCATTTTTGCCGGGCAACGCTCCTTTGCATGGCACTTTTGCCCAGCAACGGAGCTTTGCTTGGCACCATGGGGTGGTGACGCACGGCGTGAAGGCAGCGACGGCCTCGTTGTTGCTGCTCTGTTGGGTGTGCGTTTTTGGCGCTGTTGCTGATTCTGCTGCGGCTACGTCGTGTGGCGCGATCACCATCTCCAAGGGTCAGGGCCTGTCGTTCGACGTCTCATCGGTGTTGGTCACGACTGGTGGTTGCGTCGGGTTCGCCAACCTCACGGACGTGACCATCACTGTGAAGGTCGCGGGCTCCTCGTTCTCGGAGCGCCTGCCCGCGAAGACGCCGGCATCGGCCTCGCGCTCGTACGTCGCCACCAAGTCCGCGGCCGTGACGGCGACGGATGGCATCCGCACCGGTCACGGCAGCATCACCGTCGAGAAGCCGGTGAGCACCCCGACATACATCGCGCCTGCGCCGCCCGTCGAGTCGTCGGCGCCCGCGCAGGCGGTCAGCGCGACGCCATCGGCCACGCCAAGTAAGTCCACGACGCCGACCCCCACGCCGAAGACCCACTCATCGCATGACGCTGAAGTCGGCTCGCTGCCGGCACTGCCGTCGCTGCCACCTGGTGGCTCGGACGTACCGCCTGTGGCGAGCCATCCGGTTGTCGCGCCGCGGGTGAAGGGCTCGGCGGTGGCTCAGTCCGCGACCGTTCTCGAGCCGGTCAGCGGACCGCGGCGCGGGCTGCCGGCCGCGGTCGCGCTGGTCGTGCTGCTGGGCTTGGTGGCTGCCTACGGCCGTACCGTGCTGATGGCGGCGCCGGCTGTGGACGGCCGTTCGGCTCGGCGACCCTCTCACCCCTAGGTTTTTGCCGGGTCCAGCTTCCCGACGGATTTCGACGAGATCCCGGCCGCTTCGCCGCGCTGCTAGCCTGGCTGGCGCTCGACGCTTGAGCGACCTCCTGTCACGTCCCCGGTCCGCCGGAGCCGTGGCCGCCTCGCCACCACCGCGGTGGCGAGCATCCGAGTCCAGAGGAGGTGGGTTGCACGCATGCGTCACTACGAACTGATGGTCATCCTCGACCCTGATCTCGAGGAGCGCACCGTCGCTCCCTCGCTCGACCAGTTTCTCGGCGTGATCCGCCAGGCCGGCGGCACTGTCGACAAGGTCGACGTATGGGGCCGCCGCCGGTTGTCCTTCGAGATCCAGCACAAGGTCGAGGGCATCTACGCCGTACTCGACGTGACGGCTGAGCCCGCCGCCGTCAAGGAGCTCGACCGCCAGCTGAACCTCAACGAAGCCGTGCTGCGCACCAAGGTGCTGCGGCCGGACATGCGGTAGGCGCGCGATGGCCCAAGGCGACGTCACGGTCACGGTGGTGGGCAACCTCACCAACGACCCGGAGCTGCGGTTCACGCCGAGCGGTGCCGCTGTTGCATCGTTCACGGTCGCGTCGACGCCTCGTCTCCTCGACAAGGCCACCAATGAGTGGAAGGACGGCGACGCGCTGTTCCTCCGCTGCAGCGTGTGGCGGCAGGCTGCCGAAAACGTTGCCGAGTCGTTGACCCGTGGCGCTCGCGTCATGGTCACCGGCCGGCTCAAGCAGCGCAGCTACGAGACGAAGGAAGGCGAGAAGCGCACCGTCGTCGAGCTGGAGGTCGACGAGGTCGGCCCCTCGCTGCGCTACGCCACGGCCAAGGTCACCAAGGCATCCCGCGGTGGCGGAGGCGGCGGTGGTGGTGGCGGCTTCAGCGGCGGCGCGCCCTCGGGCGGCGCACCCGCGGACGACGACCCCTGGTCCACCCCGGCGCCAAGCGGCGGCGGC
>DATAUF010000034.1:0-31427 GCA_036268405.1 Mycobacteriales bacterium | reverse complement strand
GGCACCCGCAGTGAGTGGCCCTGACTGGCCGGCGCGAGAAAGCCGGCACCGCATACCGGGCAGTGGTCCTCCGACATCGGGACGGTGACACCACAGTTGAAGCACGGCCAGGTCGGCTCTGCCTTGGGCGGTTCGGCGGCTTCTTGAGGCTGGTCCACCTGCGGTTGGGCGGCCGGCACTGCCGGCGGCGCCGCGGCTGGCGTCGCCGGCGAGACGGGGGCCGCACTCGGTGCGAATGCCGCAGCCGGCGGTTGGGCGACCGGCGGTTGGGCGACCAGCGGTGGCGCAGCCGGCGGTTGGGCAACCGGCGGTTGCGCCACCGGCTGCTGGGGCATCGGCGCCGCGGTGAACGCAGGGGGCGCCTGCTGGGCCGGCGGTGGCGGCGGCGCTGGGGCCGCGGGCTGCGCAGGGGTGGGCGGCCGGACCAACGGAGGCGGCTGCACCACTGGCGCCTGCTCGGTGGCGGAAGCAGCGGGAGCAGCCGGCGCCGCAGGAGCGGCCGGCTCGCGAAGATCGAAGTAGCACAGCGTGCACCACTGAGCGTTCGCGGGCAGCACGGCGCCACACTGCGGGCACCGGGTATCGCTCACGCTTGATTTCCTCGGCATAGGGAACGCTGGACTGAACGGCGTAGTGCACCACGAGACGGCGGTTGGCGCCGTACGCTTTCGCTGGCCCCGCGGCGGGCGTCATGTGGCCTGCCCGGTGGAAGCCGGCGGCGAAGGCGAGGAGCGCACGTGCCCGACTACAGCGTCCCAGCGGACTTCACGATCCCGGACGACGCCAACCTCACCGACGCCGTCGTCGCGCACGCGGCGGAGTACCCCGATCGGGTGATTTTCGACCGCAAGGTCGAAAACAGCTGGCAGCCGGTCACTGCGAAGCAGTTCGGCGACGAGGTCAGGCAGGCGGCCGCAGGGCTCATCGCCGCGGGCGTGCAACCCGGCGAGCGGGTCTGCATCATGTCCAGCACGCGCTACGAGTGGACATTGCTCGACTACGCGATCTGGACCGCAGGCGCGGTCACGGTGCCGATCTATGAGACGTCCTCCGCTGAGCAGGTCGAGTGGATCGTGTCGGACTCCGGCGCGGTCGGCGTGGTCCTCGAAAGCGACGTCCACCAGAAGACCTACGACGAGGTCTCATCGCGACTCAGCGGGGTCCGCAACGTGTGGCGGATCGACAACGGCGCGGTTGATGAGCTGGAGAGGGCCGGGCAGGGCGTTTCCGAGGACGACATCGAGCAGCGCCGGCGAACGCTGACCCCGAACAGCCTCGCAACGATCATCTACACGTCCGGCACCACAGGCCGCCCGAAGGGCTGCGAGCTCACCCACCAGAACTTCCTGTTCGACGCGACGTCGACCACCGAGGGTTTGCAGGACATGTTCGGTGACGACCAGTCGACGCTGTTGTTCCTGCCGCTCGCACACGTGTTCGCGCGGATCATTCAGGTCGGCTGCGTCCAGAACCGGGTACGGATGGGCCACACCGCAGACATCAAGAACCTCATCCCGGACCTAGGCGTCTTCAAGCCGACCTTCGTTCTGTCGGTGCCGCGGGTGTTCGAAAAGGTCTACAACACGGCCAAACAGCGGGCACACGCTGACGGCAAGGGCGCGATCTTCGACCTCGCCGAGACGGTGGCGATCAACTACAGCCGCTCGCTGGACAGCAACCCGATCGAGCGCGCAATCTGGACGGTCCCGCATGCGGTATTCGACAAGCTCGTCTACAGCAAGCTCAAGGCGGCGCTGGGCGGCCAGGTCATCGGCGCGATCTCCGGCGGCGCGCCGCTGGGCGCGCGACTCGGCCACTTCTTTCGCGGTGCCGGCGTACCGATCTATGAGGGCTACGGCCTGACCGAGACGACGGCGGGCGCGACCGTGAACCGCCCGGATGCGATGAAGGTCGGCACGGTCGGTCGGCCGATCCCCGGGTGCACGGTGCGGATCGCCGATGACGGCGAGATCCTGCTCAAGGGCGGCAATGTCTTCGGCGGCTACTACAACAACGCGAAAGCGACTGAGGAAGCAGTCGAGAGCGAAGGCTGGTTCCACACCGGCGATATTGGCCAGGTCGACAAAGACGGCTACCTGACGATCACCGGTCGCAAGAAGGAACTGATCGTCACCGCCGGCGGCAAGAACGTCGCACCGGCCGTCCTCGAGGATCGGCTGCGCGCGCATGCACTGGTCAGCCAGTGCATGGTCGTCGGTGACCAGAAGCCATTCATCGCCGCACTCGTCACGATCGATGACGAGGCGTTCCCCGCGTGGAAGGCCGCACACAGCAAGCCCGAGTCGGCTTCGGTCGGCGATCTGGCCGAGGACACCGATCTGCGGGCCACCGTCCAGGGCGCCGTCGACGAGGCGAACAAGGCCGTGTCGAAGGCCGAAGCGATCAAGGCGTTCACGATCCTCGGCGCTGACTGGACCGTGGAGACCGACGAGATCACCCCGTCGCTGAAGGTGAAGCGCAACGTGGTGGCCGCAAAGTACGCCAAGGAGATCGACAAGCTCTACAGCGGCAAGCCCGCCGACTAGCTGGGTTGGGAAAACCTTCCGCCGTCAGGACGCCGGTCACCTTTCACAAATCCCTGAAGCGACGCGACGACGTCGTCCCAGGTCCACTTTTCCGTGACCCAGTCGCGGCCACGTTTGCCCATCGCGGCTGCTCGCGCCTGGTCGGCAAACACGCCGGCTACTGCCTGAGCAACCTCTTCGGGCTGATTGCCATCGACGAGTGCTCCTGTCTCTCCGTCGATCAGTGCGTCCGTCGATCCGCCACTTCTCCCCGCGACGACCGGCAGACCACATGCGGCTGCCTCGAGGAAGACCATCCCAAGACCCTCGACGTCGAGACCGTTGAGACGTTCGCGACACGGCATCGCGAAGACGTCGCCGGCGCGGTACCAGCTCGCCAGCTGATCGAACGGCACCGATCCGGTGATGTGCACGTGCTCGGTGACGCCATGCTCTTTCGCGAGCGACTCGACTCGCGATCGCGCCGGTCCCCCGCCGACGAGCAGCAACCCGACATCGCCGACCTCGCGGCGGATCTCGGGTAGCGCGCGGACCAACACGTCCTGACCCTTGCGCGGCATCAGCCTCGAAACACACACGACCACTGGGCGGTCGATCCAGCCGAGCTCCGCGCGCCGCGCGGAGCCATCGACGGTGGGGTTGAACAGCTCGGTGTCCACGCCGGGCGCGAGCCGTTGCAGCTTGTCGGCATCCGATCCGATCGCAGCCGCGAGACGGACGCGGGTGTAGTCACCGAGATAGGTGAGTACGTCGACGTCACCGGCGATTCGCCGCAACGCATGGCGAAATCCTGGCACCCTGCCCCAGCCGATCTCGTGGCCGTGCGTGCTGGCGACGATGCGCTGAGCGCCCGCTTCCCGCAGTGCCGGAGCGAGCAAGCCGAGCGGCGCCGCAGCACCGAACCACACGTCAGTGCAGCCGTGCTCTCGGAACACTTCAACCGCACGACGGCGAACCGCCGGATTCGGCAGCATCATCTCGGTGTCGTGCCGGATCACTCGGAACGGCTGCTGGGCATCCCACTGTTCCCAGCCTCGCCAACGCGACGTGAACACGACCACCTCGTCGGGGTCGAGGCGTGACACGACGCCGTGAAGGAACGACTGGATGCCACCAGGGCGCGGCGGAAAGTCGTTGGTAACCAACAACAATCGCCGTCCTGCACCCAGCGAGCTCATGCGAGCTCCGTCCGCATGTCTGTGCGCCACAACGCGACCAGCTGAGCCATTCGCAGGTGCAGCAGCTGCCTCACGGCATCGCGCACGGCGGCCGCCGACGACTCCGTCGAGGTTCCGACTGCTCGATACAGGCGCACGAGTTTTGCCTCGCCGAAGCGCTGCGCGATCGTCCGGCAGACGAACCACGCCTCCTCGTAGTGGACGGCGAGCTGGTCATCGGAGCCACGAAACTTGCGGTCGCTCGGCAGCCTTGTCGGCGGCTGCCCGGACTTGATCGCATGCTGCAGCTCGACCGCGGCGGCTGTTACCGGCAGGTCGGCGAACTTGAAGCCGACGTACTCCGCAAGTCCTTCGATCAACCAGGTAGGGGTCTGCACGCCGGTCGCCGCCTCTGATGCGACGTGGGTGAGCTCGTGACGCAACACGACCTGCTGGCCAAGAGCGCTGAGCTTCGGCCAGTTGGCCGGGTTGATGGTGACCCGGTCCCCGACGGGCGAGGGATGCCCTGCCGTGTCGTCGATCTCCGCGCTCGTCAGCGCCGCGATGCTGCGCAAGTCTTCGTGGTCGGAGTCGATCAGCGCCATGTCGTGCGTCGTACGAGGCAACAGCACGACCGCCCGCCGCGCCCAGTCCCTCCCCCACACCGATGTGACCTGCGGGATTGCAGTCTGCGCATCGCTCGCCACGCCCCGCATCGTCGCGCGTTGCGCCGCCGAGCCGAGCACCAGCACGTCGGGGCGTCGCACGACGGCGACCGGGCCGTAGTCCCAGAGATCCGTGGCCGACACCAGACCGCTCGAGGCGTAATCGGACAGCGATGCGAGATACCAACGGCCATGGCGCTCGACGAAGGTCGGATACTGCCGCAAGTTCGTCGGGTGGCTGTCGAAGTGTGCGAGCCGGTAGTTGAGCGTGAAGTCTGCGGGCGCCCAGACCAGGTCGTGATAGCTGCTCGCATCTCTAGGAGACGGACGCGCGCGCCGCGTCATCGAGTACGACCAGCTCGAGAAGCCGACCGCGCCGAGATTCGCGAACATTCGAGCCTGCGTACGCCGAAATGCCTTGCTCTGGGGGTCGACCGTCGACATGAAGGCCCGGCGATTGTGATGCAGCACTGCACTGCCACGAACCGCGAGCAACCGGTCGATCTCGATGCTGCGAACCTGTGCTGCCGAAGGGTGAAGCGGCGATAGGACGTTGGTCGTGTGCCTCACGCCGACGACCACCACACCGACAACAACGACGGCGACAGCCGCCACGAGACGGACGACATTGGACGAGCGGCGAGACGAGCTCGCCGTAGTGGGCCGGTCGATCACGACCGGCGGCGGCCCCGGGAAGCTGCGGACGAGGTGACGCCGAGCAGCACGTCGTCCCAGCTCGGCACCACGATGCGACCGTCAGCCGTCTTGACCTGCGCGCGCACCGGAGCTTCCCGCGGCTCCGGCCGAGGCTTGCGCGGTGCCGGCTTCGCGGTGCTCTTGCGCGCGGAGGCCGAGCGCTTGGCGGGAGGCTTTGCCGTCCTACGACGCGCCGGTGGCGCAGCCGCCGGCCGCTTACGAGGCGGGGTAACAGTCTCGAGCGACCCCATCCGGCTGCCGAGCGCGTTGTGCGCGGTCAGATCCCGACCGTTGGGTCGCCATAGCCATTGTGCGGATCGGTTGCCTCCGCGGGCCGCGAAAGCCAGCGTGATGATCCAGGACGCGTCCTCTCGGCGCTTCGCAGTCCATTCGACGGTCTCAGGCTGCAACCCGGCGACCTCGGTGAGCCGCTGCGTGACGGCGTTGCCGAGGGTGGTCGTCGGCTCCGGGCCCCGCGGGCGGCGAAGCTTGGCCGCACGTGCCTGGTCGATGATTCGCACCCGCTCGGAGATCACCGGCGTCGCGTAGATCATGATCCGGGCGGTCGGGATCCGGGCAGCCCTGGCAACCTGCTCGACGCTGTCGCCAGCCCGCAGCCGCGCCTGGATCTCCTTCGGCGACAACTCGCTTTCGCGGTGCTCGTCCTCGTCGTCGAGCTCACCGTTGATCGCGGCAACGAGTCGGTTGCTGATCCGCACCTGGTGCGTCGCGCGGGTCGCGTCCTCGGAGCTGGCGAGCAATACGTGGTTGCCGTCGTCGCTTATGGACAAGACCTCGAGCTCGCGCACCACGCTGGACCCTCCTGCTCGGGACCAGAATGCCCCACCCGTAACAGTTTGCGGCTTATGCCACGCCTGTCACAAGTAACGTCACAAATGCCGGTGATCTTGATGGCTCACGGGCAACTAGCTAAGGACGCCCAGCTGAGGTTGGCGGCATGTCGTAGAGCGATGAGATCTGTACGACGGTGCCGGTGTGCGGCGCCTGGATGATGCGCCCGCCGCCGATGTAGATGGCCGTGTGGTACGCCGGATCGCCGTAGAAGACCAGGTCACCAGGCTCGAGGTCGCCGATCGAGACAGCCGGGAGGGCCGCCTGCTGATCAGCCGCGGTGCGCGGCAGCGAGACACCGGCAGCCGCCCACGACTCCATGGTGAGACCCGAGCAGTCGAAGGAATCCGGGCCGGAGCCGCCGTAGACGTAGGGCTTGCCGAGCTGGGAGTAGGCGTACTCGACAGCCGCCGCAGCCTGGCCGGAAGCCGGTCCGTCATAGCTGCCACGAAGCGCCGTCTCGTGAGCGGCGACGGCGTTCTGCTGCGAGGTGTACTGCGCCTGCGCGGCCGTCGAGAGCCGGCTCAGGATGGCCTTCTCCTGGTCGACCAGGCTGTTGATCGAGCTGCGCGCCTTGGAGATCGAGGCGAGCGTCTCCTTCTGCTGCGCTACCTCGGCGTTGTGCAGGACCTGCGCGGCGGACATCGTCCGCTGCGCGAGATCGGCGGCCGCCAGCTGGCTGGCCTGGAAGTGAGAGACCTCTTGCAGCGTCGACGTCTGGTCGAGGAAGGTCTGCGGGTTGCCGGAGGTGACCAGCGACATCGTCGCGTCGAGTCCGCCGCTGCGGTAGGCCGCCGCTGCCGATGCGGCGAGCTTCTGCTCGCTCTTGTTGAGCTGTGCCTGGTCGGCCGTGAGCTCCTTCTCGGTGAGCGCTGCCTTCTTCTGCAGCGCCGCAAGCTTCGAGTTGGCCGCGTCGTAGGACTCAGAGATCTTCTCGGCACGCGTGTCGAGAACCGCCATCTGGGCCCGGGCCTGCGACAACGTCAGATTCGACGACGGCGAAGCCTGGCCGATCCCAGTCGGGATGAAGATGGCCGCAAACACGGCGATAGTGATGCCAAAGGTGGGTATACGTACTCGTGAGGTAGTCGCCAAGGCCGGCGGCTCTCCTGTCTTCCGCTAACCGCCTACCGGGTGAGCTGACGGGTTCGGGAGGGAAGTTCGCCCTACAGCGCCCACCAGATATTGCAAGGTGGGCGCCGATTCACCCCAATAGGGACTGGGTCCCCGGCTCTGACTCTTCACTGGCTCGGTTTCCCGAACCGGCGACGAGTCGATGACTCGGCGGTGACCGATGTGCCTTCGCCCGGCTGACGATGGTTCCCACAGCGGTCCGGGTCAGGCTAGCGGTACCGCAGGCCTCCCGCCAGCACCGGGGCCCGTGAAAGTGCCGATTTCTCGTCAACAACCACGCACATGCGTCTCATTGGTCACACGCGTTACCCGCAATCGGGCAATCCCGGCAAACCACTCGTTCCGGTTGTGGCGCGCCCCGAAAGGCCGAGGAGCTTCTCAGGCGCCGTAGGCGTCATACCGCATCCGCAACGGCGGGACCAGGCCGCCGTCAGCGAGCGCGGCGAGCGCGCCGGCCTCGTCGTCGGCGAGCTCACGCAGGCGCGGCGCCGCCAGCAGGACGGTCACCACGCAGTCGTCGCACGCCACGTCCCGCATCTGGCAACTGTCGCAATCGATGATCATGCCGGTGACCGTAACGACGCCCTCGGACAACTTCTGAACCGGACGAATCACCACTAACTCGGACATACCGGCTCACGCGGCGTGCCGAGCCGGTCTTGTCGGCACCCAGTCTTACCGTCACGGCCATGTCGATGTCCCCTCCCCCGCTCGATGGGAGGCAGGGCACATTCGACGAGCTCGGGACGCCACTGTCGGAGGTCACCTTCGTCGTCGTCGACCTCGAGACCACCGGCGGATCGCCGGCCGGCTCGGCGATCACCGAGATCGGCGCGGTCAAGGTCCGCGGTGGCGAGCTGCTGGGCGAGTTTCAGACCCTCGTGAATCCCGACATGGCGGTGCCGCCGTTCATTGCGGTGCTGACCGGGATCACCGACTCGATGGTGGCAACGGCGCCGCGACTGCCCGCCGTACTCCCGATGTTCCTGGAGTGGGCACGAGGGAGCGTGCTGGTCGCCCACAACGCGCCGTTCGACCTCGGGTTCCTGCGAGCGGGCGCGGACTCCCTCGGGCTGGCATGGCCGCCGTTCTCCTCGATCGACACTGCGCGGCTCGCGCGGCGGGTGCTCACCCGTGACGAGACGCCCGACTGCAAGCTCTCGACGCTGGCGCGGCTGTTCGCGACGACCACCACGCCCTGTCACCGGGCGCTCGCCGACGCTCGGGCGACGACCGAGGTGCTGCACGGACTGCTCGAGCGAGTTGGCAACCTCGGCGTACGCACCCACGAGGAGCTCGTGTCGTTCTCAGGTCTGGCGACAGCGACGCAGCGCCGCAAGCGCTACCTCGCCGAAGGCCTGTCCGACGGGCCGGGTGTCTACATCTTCCGCGACTCACAGGGCCGACCGATCTACATCGGTCGCAGCCGTCATCTGCGCCAGCGGGTACGCCAGTACTTCGTCGCGTCCGAACCGCGGACCCGGATGGCCGAGATGGTCGGGATTGCGGAGTCCGTCGATGCCGTTCCCTGCGCGCATCCGCTCGAAGCTGAAGTCCGCGAGCTGCGACTGATCGCGGAGCACAAGCCGCGCTACAACCGGCGGTCTCGATTCCCCGAGCGCGGCTCGTGGCTGAAGCTGACCGTCGAGCCGTTTCCGAGGCTGGCATTGGTAAAGCGGGTCGCCGATGATGGTGCGACGTACCTCGGGCCGTTCGGCTCGGCGCGGGTCGCGCAGTCGGCGATGGCTGCGCTGCACGAGGCGATCCCGTTGCGGCAGTGCACCCAACGAATCACGCCCGCGAAGCCGACGCCGGCCTGTGTCCTGGCCGGGATGGGCCGCTGCGGGGCGCCATGTGACGGCTCGCAGACCCGGGATGACTACGCCGAGGTCGCATCCCTGGCCCGCTCGGTGCTGACGGGCGATCCGCAGCTGCTGTTGACTGCGGCGCAACGACGAATGGTGACGTTGTCGGCGCAGGAGCGCTACGAGGAAGCGGCCGCGCATCGGGACCGCGCGGGGTCCTTCGTCCGAGCACTCGACCGGCTACAGCGAATGTCGGCGCTCGCATCCTGCCCACAGCTGGTCGCCGCGCGACCCGGCTTCGGTGGCGGCTGGGAGCTCGCCGTCGTGCGCTTCGGCCGCCTGGCTGGAGCGTCATCGGTGCCACATGGCGCGGCTCCCGCGCCGTACCTGCAGGCACTGGTCGCGACCGCGGAGACCGTCACACCTGGGGTCGGCCCACTCGGAGCGGCAACTGCCGAAGAGATAGGCCAGATCCTGGCTTGGCTTGATGGCCCGGGAGCGCGGCTGGTCACGCTCGATGGCGAATGGTCGTCGCCGGTCGACGGGGCTGGGCGGTTCCGGCACTGGCTCGACGCCGCAGACGACGGTCGCGAGGCAGCAAGACCCTTCGACGACCGCCGTGGGCTGCGCCCAGTCCACCGCCCAGCCCGCGCATCGCTGGGCTAACCCTTGCGCGGGCAATGTCACATTGCCCCCCAGAAATAGCTCTTGGACCCCTGATTTCCGCGGGCAATGTCACATTGCTGGCACATCGTGGGGTGGTGGGTAGGGTCCGAAGCGTGATTACCGCGATCGTGTTCATCTCTGCCGCTGTCGACCGGATCGGTGAGGTCGCCGAGCAGATCGCCGCGATCCCGGGCGTCAGCGAGGTCTATTCGGTGACCGGTGAGATCGATCTGATCGCGATGGTGCGAGTGCGCTCCCACGAGGAGATCGCGGCCGTCGTCGCGGACAAGCTCAACAAGGTCGCGGGTGTCGTTGCGACCGAAACCCACGTGGCGTTCCGCGCCTACTCCCGGCACGACCTCGAGGCCGCCTTCTCGATCGGCGACTAACCAGCAGCGGCGGATTTGCTGGCGCTGATCCAGGTCTCCAGGGCCGTGGCAGCAGCGCCGGAGTCGAGGGCTTCGGCAGCCCGCGGCATCGCTGCGGCAATCTGATCGGCGACCGGCGCGGCCGTTGGCCCGTCGTACGCCACCAAGCCGGCGGCCGCGTTGAGCAGCACCGCGTCGCGCACCGCTCCGGCTGCGCCGTCGAGGAACCGTCGGCTGATCGCCGCGTTGAGTGCGGCGTCGCCGCCCCGCAACGCGTCGGGCGCCGCCGTCGGGATCCCAAGGGCGGCCGGGTCGAGAATGTCCTCGCGGATCTGACCGCCGGAGACCACCCACACCCGCGACGGCGCACTTACCGACAGCTCATCGAGCCCGTCGGTGCCGCGGAAGACCAGCGCATCGGTTCCCCGCTCGGCGAGCACGCCCGCCATGACAACGGCGAGTGGCTCGTGAGCAACCCCGACGGCTTGGGCTGCCGGACGGGAAGGGTTCGTGAGCGGGCCGAGGATGTTGAAGAACGTCGGTACGCCGATCTCGCCACGAGCATCCCCGGCGTAGCGCAGCGCCGGGTGGAACACCCGAGCGAAACAGAACCCGATGCCTGCCTTCGCGATGCAGGCAGCCACAGCCGCGGGCGGCAGGTCGATCACGACACCGAACTCTTCGAGCAGATCCGCGGATCCGCACGCAGAAGAGGCCGCCCGGTTGCCGTGCTTGACCACCGTCGCACCGGCACCGCGTACGACCAGGGCGGACAGCGTGGAGATGTTCACCGTTGCCGCTCGATCACCGCCGGTGCCACAGGTGTCGACGACCCGCTGGTCGATCGACAGTGGCTCGGCGTGGTCGAGCATCCCGGCGACCAGGCCGCCGATCTCGGCGGCCGTCTCCTGCTTCGCCCGCAGCGCGACAGCAAACGCGGCGATCTGCGCCGACGTTGCACCGCCAGACATGATCTCGGACATCGCCCAGGACGTATCCGGGGCGCTCAGCGACTCCCTCGCCAGCAGCCTCGACAGCAGGCTCGGCCAGCTCTGACCGCTAGCCATGACGGCGCTAGTGAGCGGGAGCGAGGTCGGGAAGGCCCTCGATCAGCGAGTTGACGGCTGCGGCGAGTGTGACGGCGTCGACCGGGTGGGGGACCACCGCTTCGGCGCGCGACCAGCTCGCGAGCCAGGCGTCGTCGCGACGGCCGACGATCAGTACGACGGGCGGCGGCGAGTCGATCTCGTCCTTGATCTGGCGAGCGAGGCCCATCCCGCCGCTCGGGGCGGCCTCACCGTCGAGGATCGCAAGGTCGATGCCGCCGGCGTCGAGCCTGGCCATGACGAGGCGGTCGGTGTCGAGCGCGACGACGTCGATCGACACCTCGGGCGACGGGTGCTCGCCGAGTGCCCGGATCACCCGGTCGGTCGTCTGCGGGTTGCTCGCGTAGACGAGCACGTTGAGACGACGCGGCGTGGCGGGGGCATCCTGCATTCCCGAATAGTAAGTGTTCGACACGCCCAGCGACTCTCGGGAGGGGGTCACGCACGCGCGGGTTAAGGGGGCTGCAAGAATCACCGCGTGGCCACCGCAAGCGCGGTCGAGCACCGCCCACATGGCGCGCTCAACCGTCCGAACCTGCTCAGCGTCGGCGTCATCGTCTGGCTGTCCTCGGAGCTGATGTTCTTCGCGGCACTGTTCGCGATGTACTTCACGATCCGGGCAGTCAACGAGCCCAACTGGCCGGCCAAGGGCGTCGTGCTCGACCTCAAGACCGCGGCGCCGTTCACGATCATCCTGGTGCTCTCCAGCGTGACCTGCCAGCTCGGCGTGTTCGCTGCTGAGCGCGGCGACGTGCAGAAGCTGCGCTTCTGGTTCATGGTCACGTTCTTCATGGGCGCGGTGTTCATCGGCGGCCAGTCCTTCGAGTACTTCGTACACAACAACTTCTCGCTCGCGACCAGCGGTTATGGCTCGGTCTACTACCTGACGACCGGCTTCCACGGACTGCACGTCCTCGGCGGACTGATCGCGTTCGTCCTGCTCTTGCTGCGTACGACCTACGGCAAGTTCAACCACGCTCAGGCGACTGCCGCGATCGTCGTGTCGTACTACTGGCACTTCGTCGACATCGTCTGGATCGGCCTGTTCACGATCATCTACCTGATCAAGTGACGGAAGTGGAGAACGTGACCAGCCCAGAAAACGCGGCCGAGACGCCCGGGTCCGAGGCCGCTGTCATGCGTCCCCGCCGCTCCCGTCGCCGCCGGATCGCGTCCCTCGGCGTCCTGGTCGCCGCGCTCGGCACCGTCGGCACGCTGTACGCCGGCTTTGCGCCTGCCGCCTCCTCCGCCTCGAACAACGACCCGGCCATCCAGCGCGGCCGCGCGCTGTTCCTGCAGGGCTGCGCCACCTGCCACGGCCTCAACGGCGAGGGCGGGGCCATCGCGCCGAGCCTGATCGGAGCCGGCGCTTCGGCGGTGGACTTCCAGATGAGCACCGGCCGCATGCCGCTACAGCAGGAAGGTGCCGAGGCGCCGCAGAAGCGCCCCGACCCGCGCTTCAACGCCCAGGACATCCAGGACATCGCGGCGTACGTCGCCAGCCTCGGTGCCGGCCCCGCCGAGCCGACCAACCTCAACTACCAGAGCGCGGACGTGGCGTACGGCGGTGCGCTGTTCCGCACCAACTGCGCGCAGTGCCACAACTTCGCCGGCTCGGGCGGCGCGCTGACGTACGGCAAGTACGCGCCGTCGCTGTCCGATGCGACGCCGAAGCAGATCTACGAGGCGATGATCACCGGACCGGAGAACATGCCGGTCTTCGGTGACAAGCAGATCACTCCGTCGCAGAAGCTCGCGATCATCAACTACGTCGAGACGATCAAGGCCGAGCCCAACCCCGGTGGCGCCGGCCTCGGCCGCGTCGGTCCGGTCACGGAGACCGCCGTCGCATGGCTCGTCGGCATCGGCGGACTCGTGATCATCACGATGTGGATCGGCTCCAAGGTATGAGCGAGAGCAGCGGCGCCGGCGGGCGCCCGAAGCGCCAGGTCGGGCGGCGTCCGACCGATGGGGCGGACCCGGCGGTAGCGGAGTCAGGGGCCGCGAAGTCGTACTCCGAGCAAGAGGCCGAGAGCCCGGAAGAGGAGCGCTTCGCCGAGATTCAGGTCGCGACACTGTTCGGTGTCGGCATCGTGATGTCGATCTTCTTCGTCGTCGCGTACCTGACGATCTCGATCCACGACAAGCTCGGGCAGTACAGCAACTACGCCCTCGGCGGCAGCCTCGCGATCGCACTGTTCGCGATCGGCGGTGGCTTCATCGTCTGGGCGAAGAACCTGCTGCCGCATGAGAAGGCGATCCAGGACCGCCACGACTTCCACTCCACCGAGCCCGAGGAGATCGAGGCCGAGAACACGCTGCTAGCCGGCGTGGACGACATGGGCCTCGGTCGCTACAAGATCCTTCGCCGCACGCTGCTCGGGGCGCTCGGGCTGTTCCCGTTGCCGCTGGTGATCATGCTGCGTGACCTCGGTCCACTGCCCGGCAGAAGCCTGCTGATCACCGGCTGGGCGGAAGGCAAGCGCCTGGTCGACCTCGACACCAAGCTCCCGGTCAAGCTCGGCGACCTGGAGATCGGTGGCGTCAAGACCGTGATGCCCGAGGGCTTCACCGACGTCGATGACTTCGCGCTCGCGCCGACGATGCTGATCCGCTTCGGACCTGGGCAGATCCTGTCCGAGAAGGAGATCAAGCTCGGCGCCGAAAACCACGTGGCGTACTCCAAGATCTGTACGCACGCCGGCTGTCCGATCAGCCTCTACGAACAGCAGACGCACAACCTGCTCTGCCCGTGCCACCAGTCGACCTTCGACATGGCGCGCGACGCGAAAGTGATCTTCGGCCCTGCCGCGCGCCCGTTGCCGCAGCTGGGGATCTCGGTCGACCCCGAGGGCTACTTCGTCGCCCGCGGCAACTACTCACAAGCTGTCGGCCCGAGCTTCTGGGAGCGCAGATGATCACCCCACGAACTCGCTCCGCTTCGCTCCACGACTCCGCGGGGGCCTCGGTATGAGCGCGCCAAAGAACTCTGACGACGCAACGGGTCCCGCGCCTACGCGTCCGGAGAACCAGGGCGCGGCGGAGAAGGCGACCCGCACCACGCTGAAGTACGTCGACGACCGCTTCGGCTCGGCGAACTTTCTCAAGCGCAGCATGGACAAGGTCTTTCCGGACCACTGGTCGTTCATGCTCGGCGAGATCGCCCTCTACAGCTTCGTCATCCTGCTGCTGTCCGGCACCTACCTGACGCTGTTCTTCCACGCCAGCCAGCAGCCGGTGGTCTACCACGGCAGCTACCAGCCGCTGCGCGGAGTCCAGATGACCGAGGCGTACGCCTCGACGCTGCACATCTCGTTCGACGTCCGCGGTGGCCTGCTGATGCGGCAGATCCACCACTGGGCAGCGCTGCTGTTCGTGACGTCGATCGTCGTACACATGTTCCGGGTGTTCTTCACCGGAGCGTTCCGCAAGCCGCGCACGGTCAACTGGCACATCGGCACGATCCTGCTGATCCTCGGCATCCTCGAGGGGTTCTGCGGCTACTCGCTCCCGGACGACCTGCTGTCGGGCACCGGCCTGCGGATCGCATATTCGGTGGCGGAGTCGATCCCTGTCGTCGGGACGTACGTCTGCTACTTCCTGTTCGGCGCGAAATATCCCGGAACCGACATCATCTCGCGGCTGTTCATCATCCACGTGCTGCTGATCCCGGGCATCCTGCTCGCGCTGATCGCCGCGCACATGATGATCCTCTGGCACCAGAAGCACACCGACTTCCCCGGTGTCGGCAAGACCGAGGACACCGTGATCGGGACGAAGTTCTACCCGGGCTTCTTCCTCAAGACCAACGGCTTCTTCTTCATGGTCTTCGGCATGGTCACCGCGCTCAGCGCGTTCGCCCAGATCAACCCGGTGTGGCTCTACGGGCCGTACAACGCAGGACAGGTGTCGGCGGGCTCACAGCCCGACTGGTACATCCTGTTCCTCGAGGGCTCGCTGCGCATGATGCCCAACTGGGAAACCCATATCTGGCATCACACGATCAGCTGGAACATCCTCATTCCGGGCGTGATCATCCCGGGGATCATGTTCAACCTGATCGCGCTCTATCCCGCGATCGAGTCGTGGGTCACGAAGGACACCGGCTACCACAACCTGCTCGACCGGCCGCGCGACGTACCGGTCCGAACCGGTCTCGGCGTGATGTCCCTGGTCTTCTACATGGTCCTCGTGACCGGTGGCGCCAACGACATCCTCGCGAGCACCTTCCACTGGTCGCTGCAGGCGACGACGTGGGTGCTGCGGTTCCTGCTGATCGCGCTGCCACCGCTGTCGTTCAACATCACCAAACGGATCTGTCTCGGGCTCCAGCACGAGGACGAGAAGAAGCTGCATCACGGAGTCGAGAGCGGAATCATCCGAAGGCTGCCTTCGGGGGCGTACGTCGAGGCGGACATCCCGCTGCCGGCGGACAAGGCCGCGGTCCTCGCCAAGCAGATCGGCTATGACCACGGGCACAACGGTCACGCGGCCATCACGTCCGGCAACGGCCACCAGGCGGTCGACGAGGCCGCAGAAGGCATTACCCGGCCAGTCGCGATCGCCGCCAAGGTGCGTGGCAAGCTCGAGGCGTTCTGGGACGAGACCCGCGAGACCGTGCCCGACTCCCAGCCTCACCCCGAGGACTAACCCGGCTTTCGGTTTGTGAAGCGAATCCGGCGTTATGACAGCGGATTCGGTTCAATGATCCGGTGACCGGTTCTTGGCTGACTCGCCGCTGGTGCACAAGGGCCAGGCCGGAACTGACCCTCGCATCGCGGGCGCGGTCCTCAAGTACGCGGAGATCGTGCGGCAAGCTCAAGGCAAACCGCACTCCGTCACGCTCGAAGTAGCACACAACTCATGGCACCCGGCGGCTCTTTGACGCTTGCTGTCCGATTCAGGCGGCCGGCCGGCGACAGTTGTGTGCTACTTCGAACGGGATCTAGGCGTCGGGGGTTGGGCGCTGGCGGAAGACTTTGCTCTGGCCCCGGCGCCTCTTGGAGTCCAGGCGGCGTTCCTTGGCGCCCTTGGTCGGCTTGGTCGGCCGCCGGGCGGGCGGAGGTGGCGCGACGGCCTCGGCCAGCAGTGCGGCGAGCCGCTCCATGGCCGCCTCGCGGTTGAGCAGCTGCGAGCGCTCGGTCTGCGAGCTCACCGTGACCACGCCGTCCACCAGGCGACCGCTGAGCCGCTCCAGCGCCCGCGCGCGGTAGATCCCGCCCAGCGTCGGCGAGCCTGCCACGTCGAACGACAGCTCGGCGCGCGAATCGGCCGTGTTGACCGACTGCCCACCAGGCCCTGATGAGCGCGAGAAGCGCCACGACAGCTCGGACGCCGGGATCGTCAGGCGCGGATTCACCCGCAGGTCCCCAGGCACCCCACCATTTTGCTTCGTGGGGCGCCCAGGGGCCGCGATTGCCGGCCAACCGTGCTCCAGCGCGGCAAGCGGCAATCGCGGCGCGGCCGTTACGCCGAACGGGTTGTTAGGGCTGGTTGGCGCTCAAGTGTGGGACGATCTACGTCGAATCACACTTGTGTCATTCACCGCGACTCAACCCACGCCGGGGGGCAACATGACGACTTCGCCAGTCATGAGTTTGCTCGCCGATGGCATCCCACTGAGCCTGCTGTGCGACCTCGTCAGCACGTCCGCCCCTGACTCCATCGCGATCAACAGCGCGGAGCGCCCGAGCGGCGACCCGATCTGGCAGGAGGCCTCGACCGGGATCCCCTCAGCCTGGCGGGGCTTGATGGAGAGTCGGGCAGCAGCTTCCGAGTAGAGAAGCTCAGGCCATGTCGTCGGAGTAGTACTCGAACAGCATCGAGCCCACTGCCGGTACGGCGAACATCACGCCGAGAAACACCATCCACCAGCCGAAGACGACGCCCGCGAAGATCGTGGCCGCAGAGCCGGCGCACCAAAGCGGTGCCCAGCTGTAAGGGCTGAAGAAACCCATCTCCCCCGCGCCGTCGGCGATGTCGGCGTCATCCATGTCCTCCCAGCGCGGGTCGATGCGCCGGCCGGTCACGAAAAGGTACGACGACATCAGCAGGCCCAGGCAGACGCCGAGCGCCAGTGCCGTCGTACCCGTCGGGTCGTGCGAGGTGAACCAGTAGACGATGTCGGCACCGACGAGGAACACCGCGATGAACCCGAAGAGGTAGGCCTCGACCTTCACTGCTGGGCCCCCGTCTCGACCGGTAGGGAATGTTGCTCAGGCAGCCCGGCGAGATGCGGGTAGTGCAGGTCGAACGCCGGCCGCTCGGAGCGGATCCGGGGCACGGACGTGAAGTTGTGACGTGGCGGTGGACACGACGTCGCCCATTCCAGCGAGTTGCCGTAGCCCCATGGATCGTCGCCGACCACGCGTTCGTTCTTGCCCGCCCAGCTTCGCCAGGCGTTGTACATGAACGGCAGCATCGACAGACCGAGGATGTACGCGCCGATCGTCGAGACCTCGTTGAGCGTCGTCCAGCCGTCGCTCGGTAAGTAGTCGGCGTACCGGCGTGGCATGCCTTCCACGCCCAGCCAGTGCTGCACGAGGAACGTCGTGTGGAACCCGATGAACAGCGTCCAGAAGTGGATCTTGCCGAGCCGCTCGTTGAGCATCGTGCCGGTCATCTTCGGCCACCAGAAATAGAAGCCGGAGAACATCGCGAACACCACCGTGCCGAACAGCACGTAGTGGAAGTGCGCGACCACGAAGTACGAGTCGGAAACATGGAAGTCGATCGGCGGCGAGGCCAGCAGCACGCCCGTGAGACCGCCGAGCAGGAACGTGATCAGGAAGCCGATCGCGAACAGCATCGCGGTGTCGAAGGAGATCGACCCTCGCCACATCGTGCCGATCCAGTTGAAGAACTTCACCCCGGTCGGTACGGCGATCAGGAAGCTCAACAGTGAGAAGAACGGCAACAGCACCGCGCCGGTGGCGAACATGTGGTGCGCCCACACCGTGATCGACAGGCCGGAGATCGAGATCGTCGCGAAGACCAGGCCCTTGTAACCGAACAGCGGCTTGCGGCTGTAGACCGGGATGACCTCGGAGATGATGCCGAAGAACGGCAACGCGACGATGTAGACCTCGGGATGGCCGAAGAACCAGAACAGGTGTTGCCAGAGCACAGCTCCGCCATTGTTGGCGTCGAAGACGTGCGCCCCGAACTTGCGGTCGGCCTCAAGTGCGAACAGCGCCGCGGCGAGCACCGGGAAGGCGACCAGCACCAGGATCGAGGTGAAGAGGATGTTCCAGGTGAAGATCGGCATCCGGAACATCGTCATGCCGGGTGCGCGCAGGCAGATGATCGTCGTGACGAAGTTGACGCCGCCGAGGATCGTGCCGAAGCCGGACAGCGCCAGGCCCATGATCCACAGGTCGGCGCCAGGTCCCGGCGAGTGGATGGCATTGCTCAGCGGGGCGTAGGCGAACCAGCCGAAGTCGGCCGCGCCACCAGGCGTGAGGAAGCCGGACATCATGATGAGCCCGCCGAACAGGAACAGCCAGTAGCTGAACATGTTCAGCCGCGGGAACGCGACATCCGGCGCGCCGATCTGCAGCGGCATGATCACGTTGGCGAAGCCGACGAACAGCGGGGTCGCGAAGAACAGCAACATGATCGTGCCGTGCATCGTGAACAGCTGGTCATAGGTCTCGGGGCTCAGGAACTGCTGGCCCGGCCGGGCGAGCTCGGTACGCATGAGCTCGGCCATGATTCCGCCGATGAGGAAGAACACGAACGACGTCGACAGGTAGAGCAGCCCGATCACCTTGTGGTCGGTGCTGGTGATCCAGCGAACGACCCGGCTGCCGGGTACGACGTGGACCCGCTGCGGACGGGTCCGCTGAGCCGGGTGGGCGGGCTCGACGACCGTCACGAGAGGTAGCCTCCTGCCTTCGGCCCATGGGTGGGTCCGGTGTAGAGCGTGTACTCGTCGTTGGTTCCCGCGGCCGCCTCAGCCTTCGCCTTGGCCAACCACGCGGCGTACGCCGTCGGCGAGACGGATTTGACCGTGAAGAGCATCCGGTCGTGCTCGATCCCGCAGAACTCCGCGCACCGGCCCTGGAACGTGCCCTGCGCGGTCGTTGTCACCTCGAACTCGTTGGGATGACCGGGGATCACGTCGCGCTTGAACAGGAACGGCACCACCCAGAACGAGTGGATGACGTCGGGCGAGGTCAGGAAGAAGTGGACCTGCTCGCCCTCCGGGATCACCATCTGCGGCGGCTGACCCGGGCGACCGGTGATCGACAGGCCGTCGGTCAGGTAGTTGAACTGCCAGGACCACTGGAAGCCGACGACGCCCATTTGCAGCGCGGGCTTGTCGTTGATCTTGTCTTCGCTGTTCTCACCGATTGCCGTGAAATAGAACAAAACGGACACGACGACAACCGGGATGAACGTGTAGAGGACCTCGATCGGCAGGTTGTAGCGAACCTGGCGCGGGACCTCGTCGTCCGCACGGCGGCGGAACATCACCGCGGCGCCGACGATCATCACCAGGACGACACCGCCGACGATCAGCGAGGCCAGCAGCGCTCCCTGCCACAGGTGCAGCGCGTCGCGACCCTGCTTGGTGACCGGCTGCGGCCAGCCGCCGCGCACCCATTTCGCGCCTTCGCCGGTGCAGCCCGTCGAAAGGAGCAGAACCGCTGGGATGACGGCGAGGCGAGCTAGGCGTCGTCGAAACACGGGGCAAACCTAACGCAGCGCCCGCACGCTCCCGCGCGCAGGGGCGGCGTGTCTCAGACGGCGTTACGACAGGTACGCCGCGAGCTCGCCGGCAGCGTCCTCGCCGTACGCCGCGGCAAGCCGGGCCCGACCCGTTTCCGCGTCGAGGGAGTACTCCTGGGGGCCGACGCTCTCGAGGCACAGCGTCGCCAGCAGCGAGCCCAGCTGGGCGGCCCGCTCGAGGTCCGACCCGCCTGCCCGTGCCGCCAGGAAGCCGGCCCGGAACGCGTCGCCGACGCCGGTCGGGTCCACGATCCGATCAGCCGGAACCACCGCGATCCGCAGCTGGTCCTCGCCTGATCGCTCGATCAGGACGCCGTCCGCGCCGTGGGTGGTCACGCGGATCCCGACCGTCGCGAGCACCTCCTCGGCAGACTTGCCGGTCTTGCTCTCCAGCAACGCCGCCTCGTAGGCGTTGCAGAACAGGATCTGGGCGCCGTCGAGCAGCGCCAGGATGTCGCTGCCCTCGAGCGAGGCGAGCTGCTGGGAGGGGTCGGCGGCGAACGCGACGCCGTGCTCGCGGCAGTACGCGGAGTGGGCAAGCATCGCGTCGGGCGCAGTGGGGCTGATGAGCACCAGGTCGAGCTCGCCGAGCGTGCCGAGGTCGATGCCGGCCGACTCGCTCATGGCGCCTGGGTAGAACGACGCGATCTGGTTCTGGTCGGCGTCGGTGGTGCAGACGAAGCGGGCGGTGTGCCGGGTGGCCGAAACCGCCACACCGGAGGTGTCGACACCGTGGCGCTCGAGCCACTCGCGGTAGTCGGCGAAGTCGTCCCCGACGGCGCCGACGATCACCGGGTGCTGGCCGAGCAGGCCCAGGCCGAAGCAGATGTTGCCCGCGACCCCGCCCCGGCGTACCTCGAGGTCGTCGACCAGGAACGACACCGACAGCGTGGCCAGCTGATCGGGTAGCAACTGCTCCGCGAACCGCCCGGCGAAGCTCATCAGATGGTCGGTGGCGATGGATCCGCTGACGGCGATGCGCATGTGCGAAAACTACCGATGGGTAGGGCTTCCGTTACTCACGGGTCACCCATACGGTCCGCTCATGACCCCCCGTCACGCGACGCTCGAGCACGGCACCGGCACTCTGGCCGACCTCGTGGCAGACGCGCGGGCCATCCCGATGGCCGCGTACGGCGTGTCTCGCGCGGCATCCAAGCGGGTCATCGACCTCACCGAGCCGGCGCAGCGCGCCGTACTAACGATCCCGGCCGCTGCGGCGAGCCTGATCGAGCGCGGCGAGCACGCCTTCGCCGACTACCTGCGCTAAGCCCAGCAAAGCTCCTCTACTGGGCTATTCGCCGGGGTAACGCTCCTTTGCTGGGCACTTTTGCCAGGTAAAGGAGCGTTGCTGGGGATTAGTGGAACGAGTCTCCGCAGGCGCAGGAGCCGGTGGCGTTGGGGTTGTCGATCGTGAAGCCCTGCTTCTCGATCGTGTCCACGAAGTCGATCGTCGCGCCGGAGAGGTACGGAACGCTCATCCGGTCCACGACGACCTTGACGCCGTCGAAGTCGACGAACGTGTCGCCTTCGAGCGTGCGCTCGTCGAAGAACAGCTGGTAGCGCAGTCCGGAGCAGCCGCCCGGCTGGACCGCGATGCGGAGCGCGAGGTCGTCGCGACCCTCCTGCTCGAGCAGGTTCTTGACCTTGACCGCGGCGGTGCCCGAAAGGAGGACGGAATCGCTCGCAACTGTGGTCTCGGTGCTGGTGTCCTGCACTGTCATCTGATGACACTCCTCAACTGGCGGTAGCTCCACTGTACGCAACCACGCTCGTTCCAGCGTTGTTCCACGCTCACCTCGACCACGAACGCGCAACGGCTGCCCCCAGGCGTCGTACGCCATCGGCGCCTGCCGCCAGCGCCGCGTCCACCGAACCGAGCTCCTCCGCCACCGACCAGACCTCGTCGATGCCGTTGGCGGCCGCGTCCCGGCTGCCGATCCGGGCCTGTCCGGCCACCACCACGCACGGCACCCCTGCCGCCTGGGCCCGCTCGGCAACACCGGAGACCACCTTGCCCCGCAGCGAGGTGGCGTCGAATCGACCCTCGCCGGTCACCACGAGGTCGGCGCCCTCGATCGCCGCGCTCAACCCGACGGCCTCCATCACAATGTCGGCGCCCGAACACCGCTCCGCGCCGAGCGCCAGCAGCCCGAAACCCAGTCCCCCAGCGGCCCCCGCTCCGGGCCGGGCGCGCAGCCCCGGCTCCCCGACTGCCTGCTCGACCAGATTCGCCCAGTGTTCGAGCGCGGTGTCCAGCGACATCACCGCCGCCTGGTCGGCACCCTTCTGCGGGCCGTAGACCGCCGTCGCCCCGTGCAGTCCGAGCAGCGGGTTGTCGACGTCGGTCGCGGCGATCAACCGCACGCCGAGAACCGGCGGCACCGTGAGCTCGGCAAGCTCACGCAGCGCCAGACCACCCGCGCACAACCTCTCCACCGGCGCTGCGCCCAGTCCGGCCCACAGCCCGGCTCCGCCGTCGTTGGTGCCCGATCCGCCGAGCCCCACCACGACCGAGCTCACCCCATCGATGGCCGCCGCTGCCGCAACGAGCTCCCCGACGCCGTACGTCGAGGAGGTACGCACGTCCCCGCCGAGCTCCCGCAGCTCCTCCAGACCGCAGGCGAGCGCCGACTCGACGTACGCCGTCTCGTCCGCGACGAGCAGCTGGCGGGCAGCCACGTCACCGGTCGGGCCATGCGCCGCAACCGCCACGAGCCGTGAGTCCGGGAGCGCCGCGGCGAGCGCCGACACCAAACCCGGTCCGCCGTCGGACACCGGGAGCACCACGAGCTCATCGCCTGCGGCTACGTCGTGCCAACCCTCGGCAAACGCGGCAGCCGCCTCGGCCGCGGTCATCGTGCCGCCGAAGGAGTCCGGCGCAATGACAACTCGCATGACGTCCACCCTGCCTGACTGTTGAATGAGCGTCGTGGCCGAGGTGATCGTGCGCCCGCTGACCCTGGACGACGTCGATCAGGCCGTCCAGATCCAGGTCGCGGCGTTCGCCGATCTGGCGGTGCGCGTCCACGAGCCGCCGACGGTCGTCACCGAAGCCCTGCTCGAGCGGTCGAGGTTGCGGCACCGCCACTTCATCACCCATGACGCGCGGGGATCGTGGGCCGCGACCGTCGACGGCAAGCTGATCGGCTGCGGTCTGGCGCTTCGCCGCGAGGGACTCTGGGGACTGTCGCTGCTGGTCGTCGATCCGGCCGCGCAGTCAGCGGGTGCCGGCCGCAAGCTGCTCAACGCAACCCTTGACTACGCCGATGGGTGCCAGCGCGGCGTCATTCTCGCGAGCACCGACGCGCGCGCGATCCGCGCATACGCCACCAGTGGCTTCGCACTCTTCCCGCAGGTGGCGGCAAGCGGCAAACCGACACTCGACGCCACACCGGCATCGGTGTCGCGGGTCCGCGACGGCAACGCGGCTGACCGCGCGCTCGCCGACGTGATCGACCGCGGCGTCCGCGGCGCGGGACGAGGTGCCGACCACGAGGTGATCTCCGCAAGCGGCGGCGACATGTACGTCGTCGACGATGCGGACGGCCGCGGATACGCCTACCTCCGGGGCGGCGAGGTCTACCTGCTCGCCGCAACCGACGACGACACCGCGACCGCGTTGCTTTGGCGCTGCTTCATGCGCGGCGGGGAGCTCGGCCTCGAGACCCACGTCGACCACATGACCGGCGAGCAGCAGTGGGCGATCGCTGCCTGCTTCGCCGCGCGACTCGCGGTGCGACCGGATGGTCCGGTGTTCTGGCGCGGCGCGACGCCTCCCCGCGCCTACGTGCCTTCCGGCGCGTTCTTGTAGGTCTTGACCACCCACACCATCTCGCTGCCTTCGACCTTCGGCAGGACGTGGGACCCGCCCGGCCCCTCCAGCCCGGCCGGACCGGTGGGCGTCGGGTCGTACTCACCGGCGGGTGAGTTCTTCGCCGCGACCCACTTGCCGGGCTGGACCACGACGTAGCCCGCGGCGTTTCCGGCGACGGCGATCGCATCGTTGCTCTGGTCGTGCCACTTCCCACCCGAGTAGCGCACGACGATCCCGTGCACCACATAGCCGCTCGACGTCTTGATGTAACCGCCGTGCAGCGCGAGCCAGGGCGTGTCATGCGGGCCCACGAACGTCGCCGCGACGAGTCGCCATTGCGCGGCGTTGCTGCCGTAGTGACCGAGCTGATGGCGTACGTGTGTCGCACCGAGTGAGTACGTGTCGAACAGCGAGCTCGGGCCAAGACCGTCGAAGTCCTGGTGGTTGCCGCGCTCGACCAGAAGCTTCTCGCCGTCCGGGCTCACTGCGTCGGTGTTGGCCGTCACGTTGCGATACGACTTGCCGATGTCGTACTGCTGCAACACCGTGTGGTGCCCGGCAAACGTCGTCAGCCGAAGCCGCTCGTGGTCGACCGAGGAGTTCGGATTCTCGTCCACGAAGACGACATCGACGATGCCGTCCGGGTACGTCGCCACCGCGCTCCCGTTGCCGGGGATCCGCACGAGGTGCGGCGACGGTTTCATCACGAGCCGCTTCGTGTAGGCGCCTACGCAAACCAACGTGCTTCCCGAGAAGCCGAGGGGGTACTCGTCGGACTTCAGGGTGATCGTCTTGCCGCTGTGCATGTTCCGGACGGCGAGGCGGGCGCCGGTCTCGATCTGGCCGTAGGTCTTGTCCGGCTTGAAGACCTCCTCCGACCACGCCAGCCAGTTCTTGTCGGCGGAAACGACGAGACCGCTGACCTTCACCGTCTTCGGCGCCGACACCTTCGTGACCGGCGCGATCTTCACGGGAGCGGTCGTCGTGCCATTGCTCATGATCGCCACGACTTCCAGCGCGCCCGACGCCGTGACGAACGCGAGGTGCCCGGCCGGCACCACACTCGCCCCCGCCGTGCCCGGCACCAGCAGAGTGAGGCAGGTCATCGAGACGAGCGCGGTCGCGACAGAGGCGCGGCGGATACGGATCATGCGGTGATCCTGATGAGCCGCGAGGGTGCGGTCAACGATCGCCCCGCGGCGCGATACTTCCGTGGGGGTAATCGGGAGGGAACCGATGTCGTTCGCGACGCTGGCGCTGATCGTCGCGGTCGGGATCTTCGGACCGCTGCTCGCGCTGCCCAAGCAGTGGCACCTGCCGGTCGTGATCGGCGAGCTGGCGGCAGGCGTCCTGCTCGGCCCGACCGGCACCAGCACACTGCACGCGTCCGACCCGACATTCACGCTGCTTGCCGACATCGGGTTCGCCCTCGTCATGTTCGTCGCGGGCTCCCACGTACCGGTCCGCAACCCGGCAATCATCAACTCGCTGCGTAGCGGAGTGCTGCGCGCGGCTGGCGTCGGCGTGGTCTCCGTCCCGCTCGCGTTCGCGATCTCCCACGGGTTCGGCACCGGCCACACGGCGCTCTACGCGGTGCTGATGGCCTCGTCGTCCGCCGCGCTGGTCCTGCCCATCGTCGACTCGCTCGGGCTCACCGGCGATGCGATCGTCGGCGCGCTTCCGCAGATCGCGGTCGCGGACGCCGCATGCATCGTTGCCCTGCCATTGGCGATCGATCCCTCCCGCGCCGCCAGGGCCTCCCTCGGTGCCCTTGCCGTCATCGCTTGCGCCGGTGTGCTGTTCGTCGCCCTCAGCTACGTCGAGAAGCGCGGCTGGCGGCACCGGGTGCACGAGCTGTCCGAGGAGCGCTCGTTCGCGCTCGAGCTGCGGATCAGCCTCGCGATCCTGTTCTCACTCGCCGCCGTCGCGACGAAGACCCATGTGTCGATCATGCTCGCCGGCTTCAGCTTCGGGATTGCGCTGGCCGCGGTGGGTGAGCCGCGACGGCTCGCCAAGCAGCTGTTCGCTCTCACCGAGGGCTTCCTCGGGCCGCTGTTCTTCGTCTGGCTGGGCGCATCACTGGAGATCCGCAGCCTCGGCAGCCACCCGAAGTACCTCCTGCTCGGCGTGGTCCTCGGGGCCGGCGCGGTCCTCACACATGCGGTGATGCGACTGACGAAACAACCCGTCGCGGTCGGCGCGCTGTGCTCTGCCCAGCTCGGCGTCCCGGTCGCCGCCGCGACACTCGGCGTGCAGCGCGGACTACTCGCGCCCGGTCAGCCGGCCGCGCTCATCCTTGGGGCGCTTGTGACGATTGCTGTAGCAACGCTGTCCGGCGGCGTGCTCTCACGATCATCCGCACGATCAGCACAACCAACACCACCGCAACGGCCGCCGCAAAGTACCCGGCGTACTTGATGATCGTGGTGATGTGGTTGCCCGCCGCATCGCTGAGCACGGTCCAGAATCCCACCCAGATGACCGCGCCGAGACTGGTGAACATCGCAAATCGGCGAAACGTCATGTCGGAGATGCCGGCAAGGATTCCCATCGCCTGACGTACGCCGTCGATGAAGCGGCCGACCAGCAGGACCAGCCAGCCGCGCTTGTTGAAGAACGCCTCGGCCTTGTCCAGGCGGTCCGCGGTGAGCAGGACGTACTTGCCGTAGCGCTCGACGAGTGGGCGACCGCCGTAGACGCCGATGACGTACCCGATCCCGCTGCCGGCGATGGTTGCCACAAGACCGACGATGCCGACCGCCACGATGTTGAGGCTGCCGGTGCCCGCGTAGACCGCAGCCGCGATCAGCACGAGCTGGCCGGGCAGGGGGATCCCCATGTTCTCGATGAAGAGCGCAAGCGCAACGGCGCCGTACCCGAAGTGGTGCAGTGTCGGCTCGAAGCGCTGAAGCACGTGTGGAAGCGCAGGAGACGGCGTCGGTGACGGCGTCGCCGTCACCACCCCCAAGAGATCGATCACAACCCGGGCGCTCCCCATACCGGGAACCACCGGGATAAGTCGGGCTCGACCTTGAGGTCGTCGCCGAGCTGCGCCTTGACCTGCATCTCGCGCATGTTGTCGCGCTTGTCCTTGCCGGTCGGCGCGAACGGGTACCAGGTGCCGCGCTTGTAGAGATAGATCAGACCGAGGGTCGGCGCCTTCCCGTCGCTGAACGCGACCAGCGTGCACAGCAGCGCAGGACCGAAGCCCGCGGCGTCGAGCGTGGAGTTGACGGTGTGCAGGTCGGTGATCAGTCCGGAGACGTCATCGGGCGTCGTACGCCGCGTCAGCCAGCTGAACCCGAACGAGTCGGTCGACTGCTCGTACTTCGCCGTGCCGGTCTCGTCGTCGATCGCGAGGATCTGCTGCATCTGCTCGCCCAGACCGGCGAACGCGTTGCCATCGGCGGGCTTCACGCAGACCGAACCGACGCCGGTCGGCAATAGGTCCGCGGCTGCCTGCAACGTCACCGCCGCGCCGGGAAGCGCGAACAGGTCGTCGAGGTTCGGCTTGGCCGGCTTGCTCCGCCCGAGAACGGTGTCGAGCAGTCCCATGCGTCCTGGCTTCTTAAGCCGGCTGGCCGAGCTCGGTGGAGATCTCGGCGAGCTGCGCGAGCCGCTTCTCCAGCGACGGGTGCGTCGAGAACAGCGAGGAGATCGAGAACCCGTTGGCCAGCGCCGGGGTGAAGAAGAAGGCGTTGAACGGCTCCGCCGAACGCAGATCGTGCGTGGGGATCCGCGCCATCTCGCCGGTGATCTTCTGCAATGCGGAGGCCAGCTCCGACGGCCGGCCGGTGAGGATGGCACCGGCGCGGTCGGCAGCGAGCTCGCGGTAGCGCGAAAGCGCCCGGGTCAGCAGGAAGGAGATCGCGTAGACAACCATCGACACCAGCATCACGCCGGCCATGATGGCCGCGGAGTTGTCCTGGCTGTTGTTGTTGTTTCGGTTGCCGCCGCCGAAGCCGCCGCCCATGCCGAACATCTCGCTGTAGAAGACGAACCGGGTCACGAGACCGGCAGCGACACCGAGGAACGACGCAACGGTCATCACCGCAACGTCGCGGTGCGCGACGTGCGAGAGCTCGTGCGACAGCACGCCCTCGAGCTCGTCGTTGTCGAGGCGCCGCATGATGCCGCTGGTCGCGCAGACAACCGCCCGGTTGGGGCTGCGCCCCGTGGCAAAGGCGTTGGGGATGTCGGTGTTGGCGATCGCCACCTTCGGCTTCGGCATGTCGGCGAGCGCGCACAGCCGGTCCACGATGCCGTGCAGCTCAGGCGCCTCCTCCGGCGTGACGACGCGCCCATGCATCGCGTAGAGCGCGATGCGGTCGGAGAACCAGTACTGGCAGAACAGCACGATCACGGCGATCACGATGACCGCGCCGGCGTTGACGCCGTAGCCGATCAGCAATGCCATGACGGCGACGTACAGCGCGCCGATCAGGAAGATCGTGAACGTCATCCGGGCGGTGAGGCTGTGGTCCGGCTTGATTCGGGTAGCGCTCATTAGTCGGGGATCAGCCCTTCATCTGTCAGTAGTGCCTTGACCTCGGCGAGCGAGGCGTCCGCCGACGGCAGGATCAGCTCCGACGGCACGATCTGCTCGTCCGGCAGCGGCGTGCCGACCTCGCGGACCTTCGCGAGCAGGTCGCCGAGCGCGCCGTCGAACGCCTCGGCATCGTCGGCCTCACAGGCGACCTGCAGTGCTGCGTCGAGCTCGTTGAGCGCGTCATGCGAGGAGTCGGGCACCTCGAGCTGGCCCTCGCCCAGGATGCGCACGATCATGACGTCGCCTCCGGCGCCGGCGCGGGCGCGGCTGATGCGGCGTCGCCTTCGATCGCCGCCGGCGCACTGCCGGCCGGAAGCGCGCCTTTCAGCTTGGCGAGCTCGAGCTCCACGTCGGTGTTCGCCGACGTACGGTCCAGCTCGGCCTGGATGTCGTCCTTGCCGCCGGGGATCGTCGCGTCGTCGAGCGCGCCCGAGGCGATCAGCTCGTCGACGGCGCCTGCCCGCGCCTGCATCTCGGTGGTCTTGTCCTGGGCGCGCTGCATCGCCATGCCGACGTCGCCCATCTCCTCGGAGATGCCGGAGACCGCCTCGCCGATCTTGGTCTGGGCCTCGGCGGCGGTGTACGTCGCCTTGATGGTCTCCTTCTGGGTACGGAAGGCGTCGACCTTGGCCTGCAGCTTCTGCGTGGCTCCGGTGAGCTTCTCCTCCTCGGCCTGCAGCTGCGCGTGCTGGGTCTGCAGGTCGGCGAGCTGCTGGTTGGCGGTCGCACGGCGGGTCAGCGCCTCGCGGGCGAGGTCGTCACGCCCGGCGGTGACCGCCTGCTGAGCCTGCGTCTGCAGCTTGTCGGCGCTCGCCTGCACCGTCTGCATCTGGATCTCGATGCGCTTGCGGCTCGTGGCGACGTCGGCCATGCCCCGACGCACCTTCGTCAGGAGCTCGAGCTGCTTCTCATACGAGTAGTCGAGCGTCTCGCGAGGATCCTCATGCTTGTCGAGGAGCTTGCTCGCCTTGGACTTCACGATTAAGGACAACCGCCGACCCATACCCATGGTGTCAGCGTAGTCGCGTTGCTGAATGGCGGCTGAGCGCTTCCCCGCAGGCGGAAAACCCTTCGTAGACTCCCTGCCGTGACCGATCCTCAGCGCGAAGAAAGCAAGGGTCGGCCGACGCCCAAGCGGTCCGAGGCCCGCAAGGCCCGCCGCAGTCCGAGCCCGGGCGGCAACCGCAAGGAAGCCTCCGCCGCGCAGCGGGAACGGAACCGGACCGAGCGCAAGCGGGCCTACGAGGCGCTGCGCTCCGGCGATGAACGGCATCTGCCTCCGCGCGACGCCGGCCCCGAACGGCGCCTGGCCCGCGATGTCGTCGACTCGCGCTTCACGTTCGGCCAGGTCTTCATGGTGTTGATCGTGGCGGCGCTGGCCGCGTCGGTGGTTCTCAGCAAGTCCAACATCGCCGAGGACGTCGCGACGGCGACCAGCCTGGTGGCCTTCACCGTGATCATCGTCGACAGCGCGCGGGTAGGTCGGACGGCGAAGCTCGCGGTGACCGCGAGCTTCGGTGCCTCGCCGGTCCGCGGGATCTCGTCGTACGCATTCCTGCGGGCGATGCAGCCGCGACGCTTCCGGCGGCCACCCCCCAAGGTCGCGCGCGGCGGCGGGGCTATTCCTTCAAAGCCATAGGGCCATACACCTCGCGGCCGTCCTCGAGCAACGTCACCTGATCGACGCCTGCCTCGAGCAGCTCGCGCCAGCTCTCGCCGATCCAGGTCTCGGCGTCAGCCTGGGTCGGGAACGACTCCGATGGCACCGCGTCGGCCTCGACCGGAGCACCGCTGGCACTCTCGTACCGCCAAAACCAAGCCACGGGTCGCACCCTATGAGTTGTCAGTGTTTGCGCGGGCTATAGCCCCCGCAGACTCGGACAAGTACGATCGGCAGGCAATCGCCTTGGGTGGGGGAAGCCGGTCGAAGTCCGGCGCTGACCCGCAACCGTAGGCCTCGATTCGTCGGGGCGAGCCGGGATACCCGCACTCGGCGAGGGCTCCCGTAACAACCGCCGAGGAGTGCGGTGCGGAGCCCGATCGACACAGCGTCTGTCACAACTTGTTGGTCTCGTTTGTCGCAAGACGGTTTGCCTCAAACACAGTGTCGTTCCGGGTCCTGCGCCGTGCGTCTCACCTTTCGAGGGGATTCTCACGTGAACCCGATTCGCCGATATGCGGTGATCGCGGTGTCGAGTGGCGTCGCGGTCGCGTCGCTCGCGCTGCCGAGCACCGCATTTGCCAAGACGACACCGACCACCACGAACCCGGCCGCCGCTGCGGCCGGCTACCTCGCCCGCAAGCTCGTCGGCACGCATCACAACCACTACGACTCCCGCTACTCGTGCGGCACCGCCAAGAAGCCCAAGACCTGCACCTACGTCAACTACGGCGAGACCGCGGACGCGATCCTGTCGATGGACGCGGCCGGCGTCGCCCAGGCGCCTGCCACCCGCGCGACGGAGTACCTCCAAGACTTCGTGAAGTCCTACGTCGGTTCGTCGGCGTCGGACTACGCCCCTGGGGCGATCGGCAAGCTGATGCTCGTGGCCGAAGCCCAGCACGTGAGCGTCAGGAGCTTCGGCGGGGTCAACCTCGTCGCGGCGCTGGCGTCGACCGAGGGGGTCCGCGGCGCGTTGCCCGGCGAGTACCAGCAGAACCCCGAGGGCACGCCGGACAACTTTCTGTTCTTCTCCACGGTCAGCGAGGCGCTGCCGGTCCTTGCGCTCGCGGACTCCTCGGCGACGGCCGGTCAGCCCGATGCCGCGGCGGTGGCGTTCCTCGCCGCCCAGCAGTGCACCGACGGCGGCTTCCCGAGCCAGCTGCTGACCGACACCGCAGCGGCATGCACGGCCGGTGAAGACGTGGACTCGACGGCGTACGCCGCGCAGGCGCTGCTTGCCGTGGGCTCGGCGGCGTCGCAGCCTGCGCTTCGCTGGCTGGTGACGCACGAGAACGCCGACGGCGGATACGGCAAGCCGAGCAACGCGAACTCGACGGCGATCGCGGTCGAGGCCCTCGTCGCGGGTCACCGCAACGTGCACCGCGCCACCGTCTGGCTCCAGAGTCACCAGCTCCGCTGCAAGGCCAAGGCGAGCGAGCGCGGCGCGGTGACGTTCGAGAACAAGTACGACGCGTCGGCGCTGCTGGCCACCAGCCAGGCCGCCGCGGCTCTCGCACTGCGTCCACTGTCGTGGATCGACAAGGGCGGCGCTTCCGCGAACCCGCCGGCCTTGAAGTGCTGACCGGCTCGTCCTGATGACTCGCGCCCGGCTTTTCTGCGCCGGCGCAGCCGCTCTGGTCGCGGCGGTGGGCCTCGCGCCCGCCGTCGCG
>DATAUF010000033.1:0-3368 GCA_036268405.1 Mycobacteriales bacterium | reverse complement strand
AAGGTTGGCCTCGGCGCATCGAGCTACGTTGCGTTACATACCGAAACGTATTAGGTTGCGCCCATGGCGGGGTCGGTCGCACCGGACGATTCGGTCGAGGAACCTCCCCGAGTCGGGCGTCCCCGCGACCCGCGCGTCGATGACGCCATCCGGCGCGCGACGCTCGAGCTGCTGGTCGAGGACGGCTACCAGGCCACCACGATCCAGGCCATCGCTCGCCGTGCCGGCGTCAGCGCCCCCAGCGTCTACCGGCGATGGTCGAGCAAGGCCGAGCTGATCGAAGAAGCCGTCTTCCCGAGCGGGCTCCTCGCCCCGCAGGCTCTCTCGGGCGACGTCATCACCGACCTCGCGCCGTACTGCCTGCAGATCCTCAGCTACCTCGCGGACCCGGCGATCCGGTCCGCGATCCCCGGCCTGCTCGTGGAGTACCAGAACCACCCGCAGATGTGGCGGCAGTCGATGGAACGCAGCTTCTTCCCGATGCGCCGGTCGTTCGATGCCTACCTCGCGCAGAGCGGCCGAACCCCCGTCGTGTCGAGCGAGGCGTTGTTCGATGTCATGCTCGGAGCCCTGTTCACCAGGGCGCTCAACGAAGGCGCAGAAGGCGCGGAAGAGTTCGCGCAGTCCGTCGCGCAGGTTGTGACAGGAGCATTGCGATGACGGGGCCTATCGAACCGGGGCCGATCGAGATCGAGACCGTGCACATGACGGTCTCCAGCCGCGACCCCAGCGTCGTGCGGGAGCAGCTCGAAGCATGGATCGGCACACAGCTTGACGGCGCATCGGACCTCGCCGTCTCCGACCTCGAGGGCACCGAGGCCAACGGGATGTCCAGCGACACGGTGCTGTTCAATGCGCGCTGGTCCGACGGCAAGGGCACGCACGACGAGCGACTCGTGGCACGAATCGCTCCCGACACCAAGGATGTCCCGGTCTTCCCGACGTACGACCTGCAAGGCCAGTTCGACGTGATCCGCTCCGTGGCGTCGCTGACCAAGGTGCCGGTCCCCCGGCCATGGTGGTGCGAGCCCACAGGCGAGGCGCTCGGCGCACCGATGTTTGTGATGAGCCGGGTCGACGGCGTCGTCCCGCCCGACGTCATGCCGTATCCGTTCGGGGACAACTGGCTGCACGACGCAACGGCGGGACAGCAACGCACTCTGCAGGAGTCGACGGTCGAGGCGATCGCCGCACTGCACGACATCACCGACGCCGCGGCCCGGATGCCCTTCCTCGAGAAACAGCAGCCGGGCGAGACACATCTGCGCCGTCACGTCGCGAACACCCGCGCCTGGTACGACATGGTCGCCCGCGAAGGCGCACCGTCAGGCCTGGTCGAGCGCGCTTTCGATTGGCTCGACGCCAACTGGCCCGCGCAGGAGAGCCCCACGGTCCTGTCGTGGGGCGACTCGCGAATCGGCAATGTGCTCTACGACGACTTCCGCCCTGCCGCGCTGCTCGACTGGGAGATGGCGGGACTCGGACCGCGCGAGCTCGACGTGGCATGGCTGGTCTACGCGCACCGGGTCTTCCAGGACATCACCACCACCCTGGGCCTGCCCGGCATGCCGCACTTCCTGCGACCCGGGGACGTCGCGGCGCACTACGAGTCGCTGACCGGCTACACCGTCCGCGACCTGAGGTTCTTCATGGTCTATTGCGCGGTGCAGTGGGGCATCGTCTTCCTTCGCACCGGTGCGCGGCAGGTCCACTTCGGCGAGCGCGAATGGCCCGAGGACCGAGACGAGATCATGCACAACCGCATTCACCTCGAGTCACTGCTCGACGACATCACCACGTAAGGAAGCCAATGCCGGTCGCGCTCGACGAATACCCGCTGCACCAGACACCGCTGTCGATGCGCTACGTCGCAAGTAGCGACCGCAACTTCTACGACCGCTGCTACTTCAACGCACACGACCGCAGCGGCGACATCTTCCTGATCACCGGTGCGGGGATCTACCCGCAGCTCGGGGTGAAGGATGCTTACGTCGTCGTACGCCGCGGAGACCTGCAGCACGTCGTGCGCTGCTCCGACGCCCTCGACGACGAGCGGATGAGCCTCTCGGTCGGCCCGTACCGGATCGAGGTGGTCGACCCGCTCAAGCGGATCCGCCTGATCTGCGAGGCCGATGAGCAGGGGATCGGTTTCGACCTCACCTGGGAGGGCGCGTTCCCCGCGATTGACGAGGAGCGGCACATCCTGCGGACCGGGATCCGGCCGATTCTCGACACCTGGCGGTTCGCGCAGCTCGGTACCTGGTCGGGCGAGATCCGGGTCGCGGGCGACACGATCGCCGTCTCCCCCGATACGTGGGTCGGCTCGCGGGACCGGTCGTGGGGAATCCGGCCGGTCGGCGAAGCCGAGCCGCCCGGCAAGCCGGTCGACGGCGCCGAGGACTTCGGCTTCTGGTGGCTCTACGTGCCGGTCAAGTTCGACGACTACGCGATCGTCCTCATCGCCCAGGAGGACGGCAGCGGACACCGCACCCTCAACGACGCGGTACGGATCCATCCCGACGGACGAATCGACCAGCTCGGCTGGCCGCGCGTGAAGATCAGCTACGCGTCGGGCACCCGGATCCCGGAACACGCGACGATCGCGCTCACCGAGCCCGACGGCAGCCCGCTTGTGCTCGAGGTCGACACCCTCGGGCACGTGCCGCTGCACGTCGGCTGCGGCTACGGCGGTGACCCCGACTGGACGCACGGCTCATGGCGCGGCACCGGCTGGGTCGAGGGAGCGACGTACGACTTCACCGATCCCGGCATCGCGGCGCGCACCCAGTGGGGAGTGGTCGACCACGTCGGCCGGGCGACCTGCAACGGTGACGTCGGTTGGGGGCTGTTCGAGCACGGCACATTCGGCCGGCACCTGCCGAGCGGCTTCGGAGACTTCGGGGCGGTCGCGCCGTGACAATCAGCGGAGCCAAGATTCTCGTCACCGGAGTGACCAGCGAGGTCGCCAAGCCTGTCGCGCTGGCACTCGCGAAGGACAACGAGGTGTACGGCGCGGCACGCTGGAAGGATCCAGCCGCCCGCGAACCCTTCGAAGCCGGCGGCGTGACCCCGGTCTTTCTCGACCTGGTGAAGGGCGATCTCTCGAGCCTTCCGCAGGAGGTCGACTACGTCGCGCACTTCGCGGTCATGAAGAGCGGCAAATGGTCGGTCGACCTCGACGGCAACGTCGGTGGTCTGTCACTGCTGATGGAGCGGTTCGCTGACGCGAAGGCGTTCCTGCACTGCTCGACCTCCGCCGTCTACGAGCCACACCCGCATGGCGAAGCGCATGAGGACTCACCACTCGGCGACAACCATCGTGCCTACTACCTGGAGACGTACTCGATCTGCAAGATCGCGGCGGAAGC
>DATAUF010000032.1:0-5611 GCA_036268405.1 Mycobacteriales bacterium | reverse complement strand
GCAGCCGACATCTTGTTGCGCAGTGGTGCCCGTGCGCTGATCACCGTGACGGACTTCCTCGGCGCCGACTACCTCGAGATGTTGCGCGGCACCGATGTCGACCTGCCAAGGCTTGAGCACGTCATCGTCGCAAGTGGCGAGGTCCCGGACGGCGCCACGGCATGGAACCGCCTCCCTGACACGGAAGGTGGCGAGTCGCGCGGTGAGGTCGAGCGCCGTTGTGCCGCGCTCGCTGCTGACGATCCGTCGGACATCCTCTTCACGTCGGGTACGACGGGCCGGGCGAAGGGTGTGGTGCAGACCCACGGCCGCACCTTGTGCGTGGCGTCGGACTGGGTGGCGATGACCGGACTCACCGCCGATGACCGCTATCTGATGGTCAACCCGTACTTCCACATGTTCGGCTTGAAGGCTGGCATCCTCGCGAGCGTCACCGCCGGTGCGGCGATGTACCCGGAGCAGGTCTTCGATGTGGCGCGCGTGCTGTCGCGCGTCGGCGAAGAGCGGATCACGGTGCTGCCCGGCGCGCCGACGATCTATCAGGCGATCCTCGACCACCCGGACCGCGGCCGGCATGACCTGTCGTCATTGCGGGTCGCGGTCACCGGCGCCGCCGACATCCCCGTGACGCTGATCCGCCGGATCTACGACGAGCTGCCGTTCGAGGTCGTGGTGTCCGGCTACGGGCTCACAGAAGCCGGGACCGCGAGCGGCACGGATCCATCCGACGGACCGGAGGCGGTGGCCACGACAGTCGGTCGCGCGCGTCCGGGCTTCGAGATCCGGCTGGTCGAGGCTGCCGGTTCCGACGTGCCGGAAGGCGAGGCGGGCGAGGTGTGGCTGCGCGGACCGAGCGTGATGTCGCACTACCTCGACGACCCGACCGCGACGGCGGCCGCGCTGTCCGACGACGGCTGGCTGCGGACCGGGGACATCGGCACGTTGGATGACGCGGGACTGTTGCGGATCGTCGGACGGTCCAAGGACATGTTCATCGTCGGCGGCTTCAACGCCTACCCGGCCGAGATCGAGAACCTGATGCTGGCGCACCCCGAAATTCATTCGGTCGCGGTCATCGGCGTACCGGACGAGCGACTTGGCGAGGTCGGGATGGCATTCGTCGTGCTCGACGACGGGGCCGCTGCGACGCCTGAGGACATCGTCGCGTGGAGCCGCGACCACATGGCCAACTACAAGGCGCCACGTCGCGTCGAGATCCTCGACGCACTACCCATCAACGCAACGGGCAAGGTCGTCAAGGACGAGCTGCGCGCGCTGGTTTGACTCCGCGATTTGGCGGCAGAGGTCTGGCGCGAATATCTTGGCCCTTCATGCGTGATGATCGGAAGTCCGGCGCTCTGGGTGAGCAGCGGGTGAAGGCCGACCCTGGGGCGCGCGTCATCTCCGGGTTCGAGACCAGTCGCGCGGTGCTGCGAGCCTCCACGATGCTGCAGGCGGGCGCCGGCTCCAAGCAGATGAGCAAGGACCCCGAGACCGCCCCGGTGTTCTTCCTCGACGGTGAGCGACACAAGCAGCGTCGTACGGCGATTGCTCGCTTCTTCACCCCGAAGGCGATCAGCACCCGCCATCGCCTCGTGATGGAGACCAAGACCGACGAGCTGCTGGCGCAGCTCCAGGCTGACGGCACGGCGCAGCTCGACGACATGAGCTACCTGCTGGCGGTCGCTGTCGCCGCGGAGATCGTCGGGCTGACCAACAGCGACCAGGTCGGCATGGCGAAGCGGATCAACGCGACGCTCTCCGGCATCCGGCTGCGGAGCATGCATCCCGTGCTGCGGATCGGCGGGCAGCTGGGCACTGCCCTCGCCGCCATGCGGTTTCTCTTCCGCGACGTCCGACCGGCCATCAAGGCGCGGCAGCTCGAGCGGCGCGAGGACGTCATCTCTCATCTGCTCGACGAGGGCTACCCCGAGAAGGCGATCCTGATCGAGTGCATGACGTACGCCGTCGCCGGAATGGTGACGACGCGCGAGTTCATCGTGATGGCTGCGTGGCACTTCTTCGAAGACGACAAGCTGCGCGCTCGGTTTCGTGCCGGTGGCGAGGCGGAGCAGGTCACGATCCTCGAGGAGATTCTTCGACTCGAGCCCGTCGCCGCGATGATCCAGCGTCAGGCGACCGCAGACACCGCCCTCGGTGCTGACTCGGCCGTCGAAGGGGAGCTGCTCGCGATCAACATCCGCGAGGCGAACTTCGACGCGGCAGCGGTGGGTGAGTGCCCGTTCGAGCTCGATCCGGACCGCGCGGAGCGGGTCAAGATGGTCGGCCCCTACATGAGCTTCGGCGACGGCAGCCACCGCTGCCCGGGTGGTCAGGTCGCGATCGCCGAGACCCGCGTGTTCCTTGATCGGTTGCTGCGGGTGCCCGGCATCCGGCTGGAGCGCGCTCCCGACATCTCGTGGGACGACGGCGTCATGAGCTACGAGCTGCGCGGTGCGACGGTGGGCTGCACCTGAGGATGACGCCTGGTCAGCTCGTCAGGGAGTAGCTCCTGCCGCGGGCAGTCGAAGCACGAAGCTCGCGCCGCCGAGGTCGGACTCGCCGACGCTGATCGTCCCGCCGTGGGTAATGGCGGTCGCCCGCGCAATCGCGAGTCCGAGACCGGACCCTCCGTGGTCGCGCGCGCGAGCGTCGTCGAGGCGGACGAACCGCTCAAAGATCCGAGTGCGGTCCTCCGGCGCAACTCCCGGCCCGTCGTCATCGACGGCTACCTCGATGGTGTCCGGGTCGACGTGGCTGACCGACACTCTGACGTGCGACGCGTGACGGTTCGCGTTGGCGACCATGTTGTCCACGGCGCGCGTGAGCGCCCTTGCATTGCCCGTGACGTACGCCGGCCCGCCCGTCACGCCGGCAAGCGCGGCGATGTCCACCCGTGCCGTCGTCGGCTTCGCGTCGGACTCCATCCGCACGAGCTCAAGCAGGTCGTCGACCAGCGCTCCCAGCCGGTCGACCTCGTCCAGCGTGCCGGCCAGGAGCTCCCGTCGAGTGTCGGGGTCCGGATGGCCGAGGCCCACTTCGAGCTGGGTGCGGATTGCCGCGATCGGGCTTCGCAGCTCGTGTGCGACATCCGCGACGAACTGGCGTTCGCGGATGCCCGCGGCGTCGAGTCGCTCGAGCATCGCGTTGAGGGTGATGGCGAGGCCTCGGATCTCATCTTCACTGTCGGGCAGAGGCAGGCGTGCGCCGGCACCCGGGTCGTTGATCGCCTCAGCTCCGCGACCAAGCGCGGTGACGGCGCCCAACGCTCGTCCGAGCAGAAGCCACAGCGTCGTACCCACGATGAGGAGCAGGATCGGAGCGGCGATCGCCACGAAGCGTCCGAGGCTGTGCAGCGTCGCGTGCTCGTCCTGGAGTGACTCCGTCACGACGACGTACTCCACCGCGTTGCCGGATCGCTGAGCCCGGACAAAGACCCGGTTGAGACCAGTCGCCGCCACCTGTTCGACGCCGATGCTTCGCGGCCCCTCGTGTGCGAGCCACACGGCGGTGGCGACCGAGACCAGGGGAAGGGTGTGGGACGTTCCCGGAGACACCGCGACGACCGCACCCGACGCGGTCAGGACCTGCACGCTCTGTCCGGCCTGCGCCGGAAGCGTCGGTGGCACTGCGCCTACGCCGACCAGACCGGCGATGTCCGATGCCGCCGTGCGGTTCGACGAGTCGATCGCGTGCACCCGGCTCGTCGCGAAGCCATGCAGCAACAGCAGACTTCCGGCGGCGATCCCGACCGCGAGTGCGGCGGTCGCGATGATCGTCAGCCGGGCGCGAAGGCCGAACCGCCGCCAGACCCTCATGAAGCGTGATGTTCCGGCGCGCGATAGCCGGCGCCGCGCACCGTCTCGACCACGTCACGGCCGAGCTTGCGTCGCAGGTACCCGACGTAGACCTCAACGACGTTCAGGCCGCGGTCGGCATCGTGCGACTCCCACACGTGCTCGTAGAGCTCCGCCTTGGAAACGACCTGTCCGGCGTGCCGCGTGAGGTACGACAGCAACGCGAACTCGCGCGCGGTGATCTCAACCTCCTGGCCGTCTCGCAGCACCCGTCGGCTGCCCGGGTCGACCTCGACCGACCCCGACCGCAGCACGGTCGGTCTGGCGACGAGGCCACGCCGCAGGAGTGCTCGGATTCGCGCGACGAGCACGACCAATGAGAACGGCTTGGTCAGGTAGTCGTCTGCGCCTTCGTCCAGTGCGTCGGCTTCGTCGTACTCCCCGTCCTTGGCAGTGAGCATCAGCACCGGCGTCCAGACGTCGGCGGCGCGCAGCCGGCGAACGACCTCGTAGCCGGAAAGCACGGGAAGCATCAGATCGAGCACGATCGCGTCATAGCCGCCCGTCAGAGCTGCATCGAGACCGGTGCCGCCGTCGTGGGCGACATCGACGAGGTAGCCCTCTGCGGTCAGGCCGTGTTCGAGGGCACGCGCAAGGCGTCGCTCGTCGTCGACGACCAGGAGGCGCATCGGCTCAGTGTCCGGTCAGCACCGAGTGGCGGCAAACTTGCGCGTCGAATCGCTCTCAGCGTCCTCACAGCAGGGGTTTGCGATCGTGACGTCATGGCCATCAACTCAGTGACTCGCCACCGTGCCCGCTACCTGGTTCCGCTCGGCGCCGCCGCAATAACGGCGGTCGTCGTGATCGCGCCGCAGGCTGCGTCGGGTGCCCAACATCCAAACCTCGCGCCGCGGACTGCGGCTCAGCTGCTCGCTTCCCTGGAGCAGGCGCACGTGCCGCAGTTCAGCGGTACGACGGTCGAGACGTCGAGGCTTGGGCTTCCGAACATCGGTGAGGGAAATCTGCCGGCAGGCATCTCGGCTGGTGGACAGTCGCAGCTCGTGCAGCTGGTCACCTTGCTCACTGGGTCGCACACCGCACAGCTTGCCTACGGTGGACCCGAGCGGCAGCGAGTCGCGATCTTTGTCAGCGATCTGTCGGAGATCGATGTCGTACACAACGGGTCGGATCTTTGGACCTACTCCAGTGACACGAACTCGGTGTCGCACTCAGTGCTGAAGTCCGGCCACGATGACGCCACCGAGTCGGCCTCGGGAGGCGCGGTGGACCCGACCGCTGCTGCCAAGCATGCTCTGGCAGAGATCGACCCCTCAACCAAGGTCACTGTCGACCGGACGGCCGAGGTCGCCGGCCGCGCCGCATATCAGCTCGACCTGGCGCCGCGCGATTCGCGAACGTTGATCAGCTCGGTGAGGATCGCGGTCGACGCTGCGAGCTGGATGCCGTTGCGCGCCGAGATCTGGTCGCGTCAGGATGCGGCGCAACCGGCGTTCAGCGTTGGTTTCACGAGCATCTCGATGACGCCGCCGAGCGCATCGACGTTCGACTTCACCAAGCCGCCGAGCGCGACGAACCAGCCCGAGCCGTTCGACGGTCTTGTTCGCCAGGGCGCCGCGCCTGCTGGCAGTTCGCACTCCAAGCAAGGCGCTACCGAAGCGGTGGTGGGCAAGGACTGGACCTCGGTCTTTGTTGACCAGCTGACGTCGCCGCAGCCCGTCGCCGGGAAGCCTGCGCAGCCTGGCGGCGACCTCGGCGGTGCGCTGGACCAGTTCGCGACGAAGGTGGCAGGCGGT